>NZ_VCDP01000010.1:0-144093 GCF_033949345.1 Xenorhabdus littoralis | reverse complement strand
GTCGCGGCCGCAATTGCTCGTGCCAAAGCCAAGAAAGCAGCCCAAGAAAAACAAGAAATTACAACAGAATAGTGATATTTAGCGATGAAATTTAGGCCCGTAAAAACTGATAATAATCTACTAAAAGTCGCCAGTTCGCCTTTTACACATAACAAAAAAAGCACCAGCCAGATCATGTTTTGGGTGGTTTTAGCTGCTGTTCCCGGTATTGCCGTACAAACTTATCTATTTGGTTATGGAACATTATTCCAGATCCTATTGGCAATCATTACCGCATTGTTAGCTGAATCCGCAGCCATTGCGCTGAAAAAGCAACTGGTCATGCCATATCTCAAAGACAATTCAGCTTTAGTTACAGGGTTACTACTGGGAATCAGTCTGCCTCCATTAGCACCGTGGTGGTTGATTGTGCTCGGAACATTTTTTGCCATTATTATTGCCAAACATCTGTACGGCGGACTTGGTCAGAATCCATTTAACCCGGCCATGGTAGGCTATGTTGTTCTTCTGATCTCATTTCCGGTGCAAATGACCAGTTGGATACCACCAGCATCTTTACAAATGTTTTCCTTAACGCCTTGGGATAGTCTGATGGTTATCTTTACCGGGCATGCACCTGATGGTTCTACCTTGCTCCAACTACAACAAGGTATTGATGGATTAAGTCAGGCAACACCATTGGATAGCTTTAAAACTGGCAGACTGACACACAATATCAATGACGTATTACAGCAACCTATATTGCAAGGTGTTGTGGCCGGCATTGGCTGGCAATGGGTTAATGTCGCGTATTTGGCTGGTGGGTTAATTATGCTCAACCGGAAAGTCATCAACTGGCAGATCCCGACCGCATTTATTCTGTCACTGGGCGTTTGTGCATTACTGAGCTGGCTCGTTGATCCCACCCGCTATTCACCTCCTTTATTGCAACTCTTTTCCGGCGCGACCATGCTAGGAGCATTTTTCATTGCAACCGATCCGGTCAGCGCTTCAACCACACCAAAAGGCCGCCTGATTTACGGCGCGATTATCGGGATTCTGATTTGGGTTATCCGCGTTTACGGTGGTTATCCTGATGCCGTCGCATTTGCCGTCTTGCTGGCAAATATTTGCGTACCGCTGATTGACCATTACACACAGCCTCGTGCTTACGGCCATAAATAGGGAAAGGGAGAACTGGCATGTTAGAAACTATGCGACGTCACGGTATGACTCTTGCAATCTTTGCCGCTTGTACAACAGGATTAACAGCCATTGTTTATTCATTGACAAAAGACCGGATTGCGGAACAAGCAGCATTGCAGCATAAAACATTGTTGGATCAGGTTGTTCCCCCTGCTTTATATGATAACCAAATGCAGGATGAATGTTATCTGATAACAGAGAATGCGCTGGGTAACAAACAAACTCACCGTCTTTATCTTGCCCGTAAAAATGGCATTCCTGCTGCCGCCGCTTTGGAAAGCACCGCTCCTGACGGTTATTCAGGTGCCATTCAATTACTGGTAGGTGCTGATTTTTCCGGCAATGTTCTGGGCGTTCGCGTGACTGAACACCATGAAACCCCCGGATTGGGGGATAAAATTGATACCCGTATTTCAAATTGGATCTATGCTTTCTCCGGCAAGAAAGTAATATCAGAAAGCGATAACCATTGGGCAGTCAAAAAAGATGGCGGGGAATTTGACCAGTTCACCGGAGCAACCATCACACCTCGTGCTGTCGTTAACGCCGTAAAACGCACGGCTCTTTATCTGGAAACTGTACCCGCACAACTTTCCTCACTGCCAACTTGTGGAGAAAAATAACCATGAGCGAAACCAAAAATCTATTTATTCAGGGACTCTGGAAGAACAACTCAGCGTTGGTACAACTTTTGGGGCTTTGTCCCCTGCTGGCTGTTTCCTCCACCGCAACCAATGCTCTGGGATTAGGGTTAGCCACGACACTGGTTTTATTGAGCACCAATATTGCTGTATCTGCCTTGCGTCGTTGGGTTCCCCATGAAATCCGCATTCCCATTTACGTGATGATCATTGCGTCCGTTGTTAGTGCTGTCCAGATGCTAATCAACGCATTTGCGTTCGGGCTATATGAATCATTGGGGATTTTTATTCCGCTGATTGTCACTAACTGTATCGTGATTGGCCGGGCGGAAGCTTACGCATCAAAGAATTCCATTTATAATTCAATGATTGATGGCCTTGCGATGGGCTTTGGTGCAACTTTTGCCCTGTTTGTACTGGGAGCGATACGTGAAATTTTGGGTAATGGCACACTGTTTGATGGCGCGGATTTACTGCTGGGTAGCTGGGCCAAATCATTGCGGATTGAAATTATTCATATGGATTCGCCCTTCCTGCTTGCCATCCTGCCACCCGGCGCTTTTATTGGATTAGGTTTGATGCTGGCAGGAAAATATATCATTGATGAACGCCTGAAAAATCGTTCAGAAAATAAAGAACGCCAATGCTATATAGAAAAAGACAATGTAGAAAAAGGCTGCAGCAGCCATATCACAAGAAGCTGAGGGTGTAATCAGATATGAATCAACAAAAACGGGTCGAAATCCTCACCCGCTTACGGGATAGCAATCCGCATCCGACAACGGAATTGGTTTTTAATTCGCCTTTTGAATTGCTGATCTCCGTATTGCTGTCTGCACAGGCTACCGATGTCAGCGTGAATAAAGCGACGGCAAAACTCTATCCTGTTGCCAATACCCCACAAACCATTCTCAATCTCGGCGTGGATGGTTTGAAAGAGTATATAAAAACCATCGGGTTATATAACACCAAAGCGGAAAATGTGATTAAAACCTGTCGGCTTTTACTGGAAAAACATCAAGGCGAAGTGCCGGAAGATCGTGCAGCACTGGAAGCGCTACCGGGTGTTGGTCGCAAAACAGCTAACGTTGTGTTAAACACCGCTTTTGGCTGGCCGACGATTGCGGTCGATACGCATATTTTTCGCGTCAGTAATCGAACTCAGTTTGCACCGGGAAAAAACGTTGATGAGGTTGAAAAGAAACTGTTGAAAGTCGTACCGGATGAATTCAAGGTTGATTGCCACCATTGGCTGATCCTGCACGGGCGTTATACCTGTATTGCCCGTAAACCGCGTTGTGGATCTTGTATTATTGAAGATCTGTGTGAGTTTGAGGAGAAGACTGACTGAGTGAGAATAATTTTATAAATTGAATCTTTTCCTTGTCATTACCCACCAACTGTCTGTCTCCAATGAATTGCAAAAGGAGGCAGACATTTCTGAGCAAGAAATATTTGCTGGTAGTGGCTATCCCATTAAAAATGAATATTACTTTTTTTATTTAACCCATTAATTTTAGATTTAATTTCTACTTAAGATTAATTCCTTCCATTGTTCAAGATAGCTTTTGAACTCGTTTATATTCGATATTATTAAACTTTCTTCTGTGTATTCATTAAAAATTTCAACACAATCTAATTTGATAGTCACAGTATATGCACTGCCAGTGCCTTCCCATTCAGGAAGTTGCCCGCTACCAACTAATTCACATAAGGCAATATGCTCATTAGTGCAGGAGATATCAGCTTGTACGTCTCCTCTCAAAAAATCAGCTAATACATGACGCCTATGGTCTATATCTAAAGCAGGATAACCATCCTCTGCAATTAAAAATTCCATGTATTCTCTTATATTATAGTGGATAGGCAGTTGTTACCTGACCTAATCCATTAGTCCATCCCCTAATTTGCAGTCCTGTCGTAGAGGTTCCAGTCCACTGATAATTCGAAGGTGCTACATGAAAATGACGAGTAGCATCCTGAAAAGCGCTGCTAATTTCAGTACCTATCAATTGTGTAGACCATTGATGCGGAAAGAAAGATGATCCACCACTAAGCTTTTTTATCCAGCTTCCATATATATTCTTTATATAGACATCACCACTGTGCCGTATACCTCTATATGTTACTGTTGGGTTATAAGCTATTGCTGATCCGTTCTGACTTACTCCATATACATTTCCATGAGCATCTTGATTCCATAGTTGAGTATAATGGAAACCAACAGCTTCACCATTAGAATTAATTCCACCATGCAATATATGGTCTGGAGCATGTGGCGCAAAACCACAAGGTGCCAGCCCAAACGGATCAATAAAACTGACTGGGTTATAAACATATCCATATAGATTAAACCCACCCACCAGTCCAATTGGATCGGACGTCAGATACTGTGTAGTACCACAATCATAATACCGAAACCGATTGTAAACCAGCCCGCTCTCTTCATCCCCCCACTGGCCGGCAAACCGTAAGTTGCAGCTCACCTGGTAATCTTCATCATTTGCCGCCAATAGCGGCATCCGTTCAGCTTTGCCCCACGTTGTCAACCGGCTTGCCCAGACCAGCTTGCCGGATTCGCTCAGTATTTCCCGTGGCGTTCCCTGATGGTCACTGACAATATAGTGCAGTCTGCCTTTTTCATAACGCGCTGACGGAACTAATGCGCCCGGCTGATACAGCCAGCAAATGCTGCAATCATAGGCCGGGGTGCCATCTGCATACAGCGGGGTTTCTTCCACCAGCTGGTTACCACTCCACAGGTAGTCATACCCCATAATGGCACCGGGTTTTGCGGTTAAATCCGGTTTACCTTCCAGCCAGCGTTGTAAATTTGCCGCAGCCAATTTGCCATCGTGCACTTTCAGCTTGCGGATACGCCGGCCAAAGGCATCGTAGCGATAGTGCCAGCGGGAACCGTCCGGTGTTTCGCAGTGGGTTAGCTGATTTTGCGTATCCCAACGATAACGCCATACCTGTGGGCGAAAACCGTCACGGTGTTCGGTTTTTTCCACCTGCCGACCATTGTCATCATAGCGGTAAGTGACATTGCCACGTTTAATAACCCGTCCAGCCTGCTGGTGCTGTTCAATCTGCTCAATCGCCCCTTTTGCATCCACCAGCACATGTTGACTCAAATTACCATTGGGGTCATAACGAAACTGCTCTTCATAGGGCAACCGGCCATTAAATTCGGCGTTAAAAATCTGGTCATTCTGGTTATAGCGGTAACGGGTCTGTCCCCAAATGCCGTCATCGATCATTCTGACGCTGTATGCGCGGTCATACTGCCAGCTACGGTTAACCGCAGTGGCTTGCGGTGGAAAATGGGGATCGTTCTGCGCCAAGGTTTCGCGAAACAGTGCCGTGGCACGTCCTGCGGATTGGTGTGCCAATAGCCCCGTAGCAGTATAACGGCTGGCAAGGATAAATCCCTCCGCGCTTTCCCTGACGGTTTCCCGCCCTAACGCATCATGGCTAAAGCTCAACGGCGTATGCTGGTTAAACTGAAAGTGGTTCAGCCCTCCCATCACGGAGTAACCAAAGTGCAAAGCATGATCACCAACAGTCTCGGTGGTGAGTTGCCCGGTCAGGCTGTTCCACTCACGGGTGATTTCACGCCCATTAATGCGTTCACACACAGGTAAACCCACCGCATCATATTCATATTCCACTACGGCATCGTCATTGGTTGCCCTGATAAGCTGGCGGCGCGTGTTATATTCGTAAATGGTGGTGGATTTCAGTTCGTACTTGTCTTCCTGCTGATGCCCGCTTTCCTGTCGGGTCAATAACCCTGCCGACGAGTAATGCCAACGCAAGACGTGATTATCCGGATAGCGGGCCTGAATGCGACGCCCCAGCGCATCATACTGATAGTCGATGGTACGGCCGGTAAAGTCGATTTCACGGATAACCTGACCGGCGACATCCCGCTCATAGCGGTAAATTTCCCCTGTCGAGGCGGTGACGGAACAAAAACGTGTGAGACGGTCATAACCAAAGTGTAATGTTGTACCATCCGGGCGGGTCATGTGGGTCAGCAGATCAAACGCCCCATAGCGGTAACGCGTCGTGCGGCCTTCCCCGTCAGTCACCGCGACCACACGCCGTTCACTGTCATATTCACGCTGTTGAGTCACCCCATCCGGTAATTCAATTTCGGTCAGGCTGCCATTATCGAGGCTGGCATGAACAGCACTGTAGCGGTAACGGGTTTCTTGCTTAAGCGCATCGGTAGTACGGCGCAGACGCCCCAGTTCATCCAGTTCCAGACCGGTTGTCTGACCATCGGGTGTCATCATCGCGGCCAGCCGCTGATGCTCATCATACGCGTAGTGCCACTGCCGGCCATCCGGCAAAAGCCGTTGCCGCAACTCGCCATGAATACCGTATTGATATGCTTCTGTATGCCCTTGTGGATCAGTGACTGCCGTCAGATTGCCTTGCTCATCATGCAGGAAGCGCCAGATATCCCCCGGGGGTAAAATCGCTTCGATAATCTGACCGTGCTCATTATAGTCATAATAAAAAGCGTCCCCCGTGGGCAGTACAATTTCGGTCAGTGCCCCATCATGGTTGTAATCAAACGTGGTGTAACCGCCCAGCGGATCGATTTCCCACACCTTCTGGTTGTAACGCCATTGCGTCCGGGTTTCGCGCCCTAACGGATCAACCTCACGGATCACCCGATTATTCTGGTTGTAATAGAAAAGGGTTTTTCCGCCTTCGGCATCCAGATACGTGGTCACGCGGGCCTCATCGTCATAGATAAAACGATCTGCCCAATAACCTTCGGAGGAATGGGTGGAAACGACCCGGCCACGTTCATCGTAGTGAATATAAAAATCGGTCTTATCCGTATCGTGCCAGCGGGTCATATAGCCTTGTGCAGTATATTCATGCCAGAGATGGTTTTGCTGAAAGGCATCACATTCGGCCAGATAGCCGTATTGGTCATAATGGCAGGTGAGCAACCGTTGCTGGATCTGCTGAAAATGGTAATCCATTGCCCGGAGCTGATGATCCTGATAGTGAAGGGTTAAGCGGAAACCGTCATTGCGCACCACTTCAATCAACTGATGCTGGTCGTTATAGATAAACTGAATATGATTTTGATGACTATCTGTGATAGCGGACAACCGACGCCGGTTACCCTCAATCTGGTTAAAATGGAGGGTTTGCTGATTTTGTTTATTTACCAAACGCAATTCACCATTAAGTTCACCTGTCAGCAAACAATGAAGCAGTTGGCGATTACGCGCCAGAACTTGATTTTCTGGTGTCGAAAAATCATAAACCTGCCCGTCAGCATCAGTAAAATGGACTTTTTCACCCTCTATCACTAACTGGCGTGACCAGTCATCAGCCCATTTCCGTCCGAATAATCCACTCTGACAAGCAGTAGAACGATAATTCCGGATTAAGGTAATTGGTAACAAGCCAGGTATAGCAATAACTAAAAAGTTTTGCAGATAATCCCCTGAAGTAATATCGACAGGTTCGCCTGGTGTTCGACAACCGGAGCCGCCAGAACAGCCGTTTCCTTCTTTTTCCTTCGAAGACTCGGCAGGATCGTTTTCTTTTTTGCTTTTATCTGATCTATTGGTGCTAGTAGGATTTTCATTTCCTTGATCCTTAATTTTATCACCGCTTGATGATCTTTTAGCTTCTATAGGTGCTTGATGTTCTGTAGGCCCTGCATGATTTGATATCTGTCTTCCCCCACTACTAATACCTCTACTAATACCTCTACGAATACTACCGATTAGTAGAAACCCACCAACTGGGGCAGCTACTGGGGCAATTACCGGGAACGCGGCACTGGCTCCTAATAACGCGACTCCAGCAAATGCTTTAAGAACCATGCCAGCAAAATGGCCAACTCTTGCATTTTCTTCTTGCCCTGGATCCTCAGGATAAACTGCATGGCCAAGTTCAAAGCCAGGGGGAGGCGGAGGAAGAGGAGCAGTATCGATGAGTTCTTGTATAAGTCCCGCCTTAAAACCTTGCGAATGAATTTCCAATCCTCTCTTAATCCTAGAATGGTTCTGAGGTTGTAATTCTTGCGATGTTTCCGGTTTAACAGGGGGATTGGCTTCTTTCGGACTTTTTTTGGCCTGCTTCGGCTGACCAACAATAGTGCCCACCGTATTCCCTGTCCCTGTTGGGCTATCACTTTTTGCACCTTTTGCCATGTATCCTCCCTTATGCCCCATTCATCCAGAACTTATCTGTATGGCGCAATGTCAATTTGCCACCCGCCCGGACTGTTTGCGTATGTTCTTTCGGATGACACTTTCCTCCCACCGTGCCACTTTTCACCCCTGTAGCCGTCCCCGCTTCATCCCCCAATGTCTGCGGGACAAAACTTTGCCCGAATACCACCACCGGTTGCCCGTTTGCCCGCACCGATGAGACCGGTGCAGAGGAATCCTCAAGCTTTGCTATTACGGGATAAGGAATCGGAGGCGTGGCCGGTCCCAGCGGGGTTTTGCAGACATCAGGAACCAGACTGATAATCAACCATTGAGTATCTTTACGGGCAATATAGTTATCCGCCATGATCCGGCTCCTGTTCAGGTGCAAATTTGAGTAAGGGTGATTTGGGGTTTATTTCAAACCGGGCTTCCGCCACTCGGATAGGGAAATCAATGCTGAAATGCAGACGAAACGTCAGCGCCAATGTCATTGTATCAGTATCAATAATCAGGGTATCGAGATTCATCAGAACCGGAAAAAGAGCGCCATCCTCCATGCGGAACAGGATAAAAGGACGATGCCCCTGCAATTGGGTTTGTAAGGAACCCTCCGGTGTCAGGTTGGTGAGTTGCAGTGAAATATCGGTGGACGGCCAGTCAATCTGTTGATCTTGTGGTGCACCATTCCAGTAACCAAAGTCAAAATCCTGTGGCAGGTAAGGATGGCGCTCGTCCAGCCACGTCTGGTCATAAGTGCCGGCCAGTGTTCGCCGTGGCAGCCACGCCCGCCCGATAACGCCCATACCCTGCGGTTGACAGGCTGGCTCGGTGGCTGAGAAACGGCCTGCCAGCATATCAGTAAAATGGTGGGCGGTTATCGGTGCATTCGGATGAGTAATGCGCGGTGCCGGATAACGAAGCAAATCTTTCGCCTTCGCATACCACGGCAAAACAAACCCCGTACCAATGGGATTGTATTCATAAACTGCATGAGCTATGGGAGCCTTTTCGCCATCGGGGTGCTGGCTGCGTTGTTCAGGAGAGAGCTTGTCTTCCTCTGTTAATGCCTTCGCCGCTTTATCATCTTCGGCTTCAATCCGGCATCCCCCGCCAAAGGCATAACGATAATCAAGGGGTAAACGGTTAAATGGCTTGGGATCAGAAAGCTGCCATTGCCCGTTATCGGGGCGGAAAAATTCCCGCTCACCTGTCATAGTCAGTGTCTTATCCAGTAAAATGTCGCTATTGGCATCCATGACTGACAAACGAACAGGGAAAGATGAGCAGGGCTTACCTTCTGGTGCATAAGCCGTACCATTGACAATCACGTCACACTTGGGCTTAAACGGTGCCAGATCACTTTCCTGCAATACCTGTGAAACGTTCAGTGCGCCCCGGTATTGATCCTGTACACATAAGGACATAACCGGCAGCAGTTCAGCCATATATTCGCCCTTCCCTGCGGGCAATAGCTGATAACCCACTTTCATGGCAATCACATCGTATTCCTGATCTTCTGTATCCAGCATCCGGTAGTTCATCACCGAAAAAGGGGTGAGATTCCTGAATTCCATCGCCCTGTCTCCTTAGTTCAAATCAATGTCTTTGCCGTGGATTTGCACAGGGCCGCTGGCATCAAACAGGAACTCTTTCCCTTTGATGGTAATTTTACCTGAGCTATCCATACGCAATGTGCTGTTACCGCATTTCAGTTCAATTACCTTACCTGCCGAAATAGACAGGGTTTGCCCCACGGACACTGTCTTCTGCATTTTGACCGATTCAGTTTGACTCATGGAAACCGTGGTATTCATACTGGCGCCAACGGTAATGGTATAAGCCTGTCCCACTGTCAGGGTCTTAGCCTGCCCGACCACTTCGGTGCTGGTCTGTTGCACAACTTCCTGTTTATTTTTTTTCACAATAACGGCCTGATTACCGTCAATCGTCTCAGTGTGATTACCCAGCACCTGCGTGGTACGGTTATTCAACACTTTGGTATTCATATCCTTCTGGGCATGAATAAACACTTCTTCACTGCCTTTGGCATCTTCAAACCGCAGTTCGTTGAACCCTTCACCTTTGTGGGTATGCGTTTTGAACGTGGTACGGGTTTTCTCGGCAGGTAAATTAAGGGGCGGTCGGTTACGGCCGTTATAAGTACAGCCCGTCACGATGGGACGATCAATATCGCCATTAAGATAAGAAACAATCACTTCCTGACCAATGCGGGGGATCGCCATAAAGCCAAATCCATTACCGTTCCAGCCCTGTGCTACACGTACCCAGCATGATGAGCCATCTCCCGCTGGGTCATGACGATTCCAGTGAAAATGCACTTTAATGGCACCATGTTCATTGACAAAAATTTCTTCGCCGGGTGGTCCAACGACCGTCGCCAGTTCATCACCATCCGCCAGCGGCTTATAACGGTACGGCGGGCGCCAGTCATTTTTCCCCGGAATAAACGTAATATCGTTCGTCAATGTTGTCCCTTCACCGGCAATGCCTGCGGCTTTAGGCTGGGAACCATAATGATTAACCGTGACAATCTGCCAACGATTATTCATGGTCGCAATGGGATGGGATTGCAGGGTAAAAATTTTACCAGGACGCAACTGGATACAATTGGTTTGTGCTGAACCCGATTTACTTTCGTTATTCAGTTGATTAAGGCGCACATCGCCCAAGGGTTTGCCTTCTTTGCCCCACGGGAAACGGCCATAACTTTCAAATACTGCATGACGCCCGCCTTGGGGCAAAGTGGCCTGAGACTGCAAAGGTTGTGAAGGACGCAGATAGTTATAATCTTTGTGGATATACTCATCCACACAGAGGTATTCCCCATATTGCCACTGCCATGCAGTCGTATCTTTATCATCCGTATTGGGCTGATTGTTATAAATCAGGTTAAGATCGGCCGTCATCCCCAAATGGGAATCACTGAAAAAGAGTTGTTCTTCTTCAAACCAGAAAGCAATCCCCTCTTCCGCTGCCAATCGACACCAGAAGTCATAAGCAGATTCGCGTTTTTGCGTCGTGTATTCCCGTACCGGATGAAGCTGACTGTCTTCATAAAATTTGTTATCCGATTTAACACGGTGCTCTTTTAATAACTGTTTGAGAATATCCGGCACAGATTGGCGCTGAAACAGACGGCTATCCTGATGAAGCGTCATTCGCCACATTTCAGGCCGGATAGTAAAAGAATAGTAAGTTTGTCGTCCGTCGGTATTACCCTGCGAAGCCCCTGCCACAATACCTTTAACGGTACGTTCTGCCTTGCCATTGCGGGTTACCGTCAGAGAGGCATAGGTGCCCAGTTGATCGTTGAGAACCACATTATCAAGCTGACTGACTACCGTCAGAGACAAATGATAAAGCTGTGATAATCCTTCCTGTAAGTTGAAATTGACTACCTGAAAGGTTGTGCCCGATAACGCACCGATTTGACACGTAAAGATTAATCCATCCATTTTGCAGCTCCTCACATAATGGGACGATACCCTTGAAGCGGACAAGGCGATAAACGCCAGCGGATATTGGAAACATGCCCGATGACACTCATTCGCACCCGCATGTTTTCGGTCAGGCAAAACGGGAAAAACTGATATAACGCATTGGCAAAACGGAACATTTCTCCCTGACTGGTATAAACAGATTCATCCAGTGTCAGTTCAATATGTATACAACGGTGAGGAATGCCACGGATAAGCCAATCACCCGGCTCAGATTGAATGGCTAAAATACCCGCAGCCATTCGCTTGATATCACGGTGGATATGGCGGTCAAGGTCAGCATAAAAATCGTAATCGAGTAATAGCTGCTTTAGTGAAGAGACTGAATTCAACCAGAAACCATTTGCACCATAATGAGACAATAATTGCCAATATCGTGAAGAATCGGTCACGGGTGGGTAACTGGGGGCAGTCGGCGTAAGATTTCTGACTTGCAAACTATCAGGAATATCCTCACTGGTATAACAGATATCACCTTTCGCTAATGTCGGTAGCTCTGTTGCAAATGCGACAAAATGGCAGGTCAGCTCTTGATCTGGTGCCTGTTCCATCGGCCGGGCATACCGATCATAAAAAATCAGGGCATATTCCAAACGCCCCAGTGAATCGCGGGTGATATCCAACGCATAAAACCAGATTTTTTCATCAGCATGACGAAAAAAATGCGTGAATTCACTCATAGGATAAAACTGACATCGTTTACCGCGTTCTTTACCCGGTTCATCTTTTAATGCAAGGTCAGTAAAATGCAGTATTCCTTGCTGTGGTGGCAAAGGCAGCGGGTAACGGGCTGTATCTGGCGCAAAAGCGAGTGTCAGTTGTGACTCAGGTTCAAGATTCACCGCAGGAACACAATGGAGATGGAAAGCATCGGATAATTGTGCTTCAGACAGAGAAAGCACGTGATTCAGTTTCAATATAACGCTGAACTGCCGGCTTTCCGTCATGGATAAACGGTGACACATGACAGTTGGTAAATTCAGCGTCAGGAAATGGTGTACATGAGGCAAATAAAGCGATTCCATCAATATTTGGGGTGCCCAATTACCTTCTGCCGAAGTGGGTAATGGTGAGATTAAACGTGAAGCACCTGACATAGGTTCAAACCAGAGCGGTTCAGCAGGGTAAGTCAGCCCGTTTTGATGTAACTCCGCACCGATCAGAGTCTGACACAATGCCTGCATCAAATTATCCGCAATGGCTGCATCAGGGCTGAGAAACAGACTGATAGGACGTATAGGCCAGTAATCATCCCTGCCTGTATATTGAAAAGTCAGAGTAATACAACTGGTTTCTGCTTGATAAGTGATATTCCGAGATATCAATGTCAGAGGTTCAATATCACACGCCCGGCTTGTCAAAAATTTTGTGCCCGTACCTGATGAAACTTCTGAATACTTAGGTAGAGTAACAGTAAGATCATTCCCTTCCGCTGCATTAAACTGAACGACGCTTGTCGCAGGAATACCTTTAACAGGTAGTGCATTCAATCGTTGCAGCAAAGGCAGAGTCAGCTCAGGAAAGGCATCATCCACTTTTTGATGCACACGAGCCATTAACGCTGAAAAGCCCTGATTGACTCTTTCGATATCAGGATCATATTCCCCCAAAATTTGGGTCAAATGCGGTTTTTCTTCACCAGACAATTTTTCAAGTTGCCTCAGGTAATCTAATTCCCATTGATAATAATATTGAAAAATATCCATGCTTCCCTCTCACAAACCCGCACTGGACGGAATATTACTCTTCAATTTTAAGTTATTTTTATTTAAAAAGATTTTTATATTAGTTATATAAAGATAAAAGCCATAATGAAATGGATTTTTGAATTGTATCGATCACGAAATTACATAACTTAAAAGATCAATAAAACAACAAAAATAAACATATTATTAACATTTATTACACTGGTTCGGTTATTTCACTTTATCTCTACTATTTATTGTCATTCTAAAACCAGCTCCTATGGAGATGGTGAGCGTTCCTATGGAGTTATGTCTGTAAAGTGCTCGTGCTAGATATTTTTTAATTTTTGTGATGTTAGGTGGTGCCGGAACAATAATTTGGTTGGTTGCAAACAGTATGTTGTAACTAAAATAAATAAAAAAATATTTTACTACAATTTTTACTAGAATTATTTCAGTCAAGATGATGGGATTGATTTGTTCAACAAAAGGAAGATAATTTTCACCTCCATAAATGTCGAATTATTGATCCCACCCCACAGTTTTTCCTGTTTTGATAAGATGTTACTTGCTCCACACCCTCGATTCGCGTAAAACTGTTGTCCAAAATTACCGATAATAACTCCATACTCCCCAGATATTATGTTTCAAAATAATCCGCTGCTTGCGCAGCTAAAACAGCAACTTCACGGTCAGACCACTCGTGTAGAAGGTTTAGTCAAAGGAACTGAGAAAGGCTTTGGATTTTTAGAAGTCGATGGTCAAAAAAGCTATTTTATTCCACCCCCTTACATGAAGAGAGTGATGCACGGTGATCGGGTTACTGCTGCTATCCACACTGATAAAGATAAAGAAATCGCTGAACCAGAAACGTTAATCGAACCATTTCTGACCCGTTTTGTAGGAAGAGTCCAGAAGAAAGAAAATGACAACCGCCTTTGGATTATTCCTGATCATCCGTTATTAAAAGATACTATCCCTTGTCGCCCTTCTAACGATATTACTCATGCTTTTGAACAAGGTGATTGGGCTGTCGCTGAAATGCGTCGTCATCCCCTGAAAGGTGATCGCGGATTCCATGCTGAGCTTACTGGTTACATTACCAAAGGTGATGACCACTACGCTCCTTGGTGGGTAACACTGACACGTCATAGTCTGGAACGCAAAGCCCCTGTTATGACCGATTGTCAGCTTGATGATGATGCTATCGAACGTATCGATCTTACTGCCCTTGATTTTGTCACTATTGACAGTGCAACAACGGAAGATATGGATGATGCACTGCACATCGTTAAAAATGATGATGGCAGCCTGAAGCTTTCAATCGCGATTGCCGATCCAACTGCTTATATCAAGGCGGGTAGTGAGCTGGATAAAACCGCTTACCAACGTAGCTTCACCAACTATCTGCCGGGATTCAATATCCCAATGCTTCCTCGTGAACTGTCAGATGATTTATGTTCTCTGCGTCCAAATGTCCGTCGCCCTGCTTTGGTTTGCCAGGTTTCTATTCTGGAAGATGGTCAATTGGGCGATGACATTCAATTCTTCGCTGCGTGGGTAGAATCGAAATTCAAGCTGGTTTATGACGAAGTTTCAGACTGGCTGGAAGGTCAGGACGGTTGGAAACCTGAATCAGATGCAGTTACTACACAAATCTCACTCCTGAAAGAAATGTGTGAGCGCCGCAATAACTGGCGACAACAATATGCGTTAGTCTTCAAGGAGCGTCCGGATTATCGTTTTATCCTTGATGACGGTGGTAATGTTGTTGATATCGTTATTGAACAACGCCGTTCAGCCAACCGCATTGTTGAAGAAGCGATGATTACAGCAAACCTGTGTGCAGCCAAAATCCTACGCGATAAGTTAGGTTTTGGCATTTATAACGTCCACACGGGTTTCGAATCCACGCAGATTGAACAAGTTGTCGAAGTTGTTAAGGAAAATGGCATTGAAGTTAATGCAGAAGCATTACTGCAACTGGAAGGGTTCTGTGAATTGCGTCGTGAGCTGGATAAACAGCCAACGCAATTCTTGGATAGCCGCATCCGCCGTTTCCAGACTTTTGCAGAAATAAAAACTGAACCAGGCCCGCATTTTGGACTGGGCTTTGATGCTTACGCGACTTGGACATCGCCTATCCGTAAATACAGCGATATCATCAACCATCGTTTGTTGAAGGCGATTATTCAACAGACTGAAGCGGAAAAATCAACTGAAGAAGTTTGCCTGCAATTGACTGAACGTCGTCGCGCAAACCGTATGGCAGAACGCGATGTTGGCGACTGGCTCTATGCTCGTTTCCTTCACCCACATGCTGGCACAGATAAAACATTCCCCGCAGAAATTATAGATATTACCCGTGGTGGTCTGCGTGTTCGTTTGGTTGATAATGGTGCTGTTGCTTTCGTTCCCGGGCCATTCTTGCATGCGGTCCGCGATGAGCTTCAGTGCAGTCAGGAAACAGGCTCAGTATTGATCAAGGGCGAAACTGCTCACCGTTTAAATGACATTATCAATGTCCGCATTGAAGAAGTCAGAATGGAAACCCGCAATATTGTGGCTCGCCCTGTCGGTTAAGTTAATTCCGCAGGTAATATTTTTATGTGATATTTTTATGTGATGTATAGCTGCCGCCATTTATGGGCGGCAGAATACCGCGGACCCTGCAACCATCACTTATCGGGCAATCTGGAAGCTGGTTTAACCTCCCGCCAGCTTCACTTTCATCCCTTTTGCTTCCAGCAATTGCTTCAGCAAATCACGTTTATCACCCTGAATTTCGATCTCACCATCTTTGACAGAGCCGCCGCAGCCACATTTTTTCTTCAATTCTGCCGCCAGATTAGCCAATGTTTGGTCATCAGTATCAATCCCCGTGATCACACAAACGCCTTTACCTTTACGCCCGCTTGTTTGGCGCTGTATACGCACAATGCCGTCACCTTTTGGTCGTACTGGCCGGGATTTTTCCTCTTGAATACGCCCACCATCCGTCGAGTAAACTAAACGAGAATCATTATTCATGAGCAATTCCAATAGATTCATTAATCTGCTGTAGTGCCAATGCAGGATCTTCTGCACGGGTAATTGGACGCCCGATCACCATATAATTTACCCCAGCCTGAACAGCCTGAGATGGTGTCATGATGCGTCGCTGATCACCCGCCTCCGCACCTTCGGGACGTATTCCCGGAGTAACAAGCTGGAACGAATGGCCACATACAGTTTTCAATTGTTGTGCTTCATGGGCAGAACATACCACCCCATCCAGACCACACTCTTTTGTCAATAATGCTAAACGCTCGGCATGCTGTGCTGGCGTCATATCAATTCCAATACCCAATAGATCAGACTGTTCCATGCTGGTCAGCACGGTAACAGCGATCAGCAGCGGCGAGTCTTTACCATAAGATAACAGCGCTTCTTTAGCAGCAGTCATCATTCTCGCACCACCACTTGCATGAACATTGACCATCCAAACGCCCATTTCTGCCGCAGCCGCCACAGCTCTTGCCGTTGTATTGGGTATATCGTGAAATTTGAGATCCAAAAACACATCAAAACCACGCTGATGCAGAGATTGGACAAACTGTGGGCCATATAGAGTAAACATCTCTTTACCCACTTTCAGACGGCAAAATTGTGGATCAATCTTGTCGACAAATGCCAGCGCTGTGTCCTGATTGTCATAATCCAATGCAACAATAACAGGCGAGTCAATCTGTTTATCTAAAGTTTGGGTGGTCATTTTTAGGCCCTTTCATTTATCAATGAACTTAAATTACTTATTAACTTGAATTACTAATGAAAAAACACGTCCGTAGTTAAACATGTCTTAAAAAGAATTTATTTAGAACAATTAAGTAACGGTGACAGTGTCACTGACCATCCAGACCTCTAATGGGTTTAATAGAATCCCATGAGCGACACGATGGGCAATGCCAATATAACGAGCGGGAGGTGAAACCACATTTGTGGCATCGGTAATCAGGTTTCGTGCGGATTTGTTCACCTACCATATTACGCAAAAGGATCAGACTTTCTTTAGCTCGCCCTTCTTCCGCGTCCACCAGATGGTAATCCATCAAGCGATAAAATCCCCTCATCGTTGGATGACGTTCCAACTGACGGTTAATGTAATTTTGGGCAACATCACGCCCTTCTTTCTTCTCAATGATGTCAGCCATATGAAGTTCTGCAATGGCACCACATTCTTCTTCCACACATTTTTGTACAAAAGCTTCCCATTCTTCTGGCTGGGACAAGTGCTGGTAACATTCTTGCAGCATTGTCAGGGATTCACTGATCAGCTGCTTATCTTGTTCGAGAATGCATTTCAATACATCTGTCGCTTTGGCGTATTCTCCCTGAGCCATATAAATACGACCAAGCATGATTGAAACACGAGCACAACGTTTATCTGCCTGAGCAGCCTTATTCAGATATCCGATGGCATCATTAAAATCATCACTGCCCATACATTGCAAGGCCAACTCACAATAAAAATGAGCTATTTCTTCCCGAAAATTCTGTTTTCCCAGTTTTACCAATCTTTCAGCGACTCCAATGGCTTTGTTCCAATCACGGGTTGACTGGTAGATAGTTAGCAAAGAGTTGAAGGCGTTTTCACGGAAGTCTGTTTCATCAATCAACTGGATGAACATGTTTTCAGCTCGGTCATATACCCCAGCAGCCATGTAATCCCGCCCAAGTTGCTGGATTGCAAGCAAACGTTGCTCAAATGTCAATGAAGCACTTTCCATTAAAGATTGGTGAATTCGGATAGCTCTTTCCACTTCACCACGAGAACGGAATAAATTTCCCAGTGTTAGATGGGCTTCAAACGCAGAACTATCCTCTTTCAACATATCAAGAAATAAATCGACCGCTTTATCCTGTTGATTGGAGAGTAAGAAGTTAACACCATCAACATATTCGCGTGAGAGACGGTCGGCAGATTGCTGTTTATCTTGTTGAGCACTTCTGCGCCCCATATACCAACCATAGGCGGCAGCAATGGGAAGCAACAGAAACAACAGCTCTAACATGGAGAATTATTCCTTGTTTAATGCTACGGTCGATACAGTTTTTGTGGATGACTCAGATGGCTGCTCCAACTGGGTTTCCAAACGCTTTATTTTACGCTTCGCACGTCGAAGAGAAATACAAGTACGTAGATAAAATGCCCCACAGATCCCCCAACCGAGAGTAAAACCGACAGCAAACAACACAGCCAGCAGTGTGGATACAGAATAATCGCCTTTAGCGATCAAATAATTAAATGTCACTACCTGATTATTATTTGCTCCCAGTGTCACTGAGATAACAAAAACAACCAGTGCCAGTAATAAAATCAGAAAATATTTCACATTTCTTCCTGTTATCCATTGTTGCTGATTGGTTATGCAAAATAGCAGATCAAAATAGCAGATCAAAATAGCAGATATAGTGGCGTGCTAAATTAGCATTTCTCGTCTACGCAAAGGAAGCAATTTATTACAACAAACGCTTATTTACTGCTTTTTGTGATGTTATTCTACTTGTCTGCACCCGATGCAGCTTTTTTCTAAAACAAGTTTATATACAATTCATACCATACGTCTGCCAAAATCTGTTTATAGTCTAGCATGTTAATATTGCAGAATCTGACTCTTTATATTCATGCACATTAATAATTTCTGGTATCATGAGGATGCGTACATGCATGGTAATCAGAGAAAATTTTTGCGTATTTTTAGCTGATTTCTTAACCGATCTTGTTCTGAGTATCGCAATATTTATAACGAGTCAAATCAATATATGAATACTAAAATGCAGCTAAAACGAGTGGCTGAAGCAAAATTACCTACGCCATGGGGCGAATTTTTAATGATTGGATTTGAAGAAATCAAAACAGGTCGCGACCATGTTGCCCTTGTTTTCGGTGATACTTCTGGTGATGAACCGGTACTATCACGAATCCACTCAGAATGCCTCACTGGTGATGCTTTATTCAGCTTGAGATGCGACTGTGGTTTTCAATTAGAAGCTGCGATGTCGCAAATAAGTAAAGAAGGTCGCGGTGTTCTGCTATATCACCGCCAAGAGGGTCGTAATATTGGCTTGCTGAATAAAATACGCGCTTATGCTTTACAGGATCAGGGCATTGACACTGTCGAAGCCAACCACCAGTTAGGTTTCGCTGCCGATGAGAGAGATTTCACCCTTTGCTCAGATATGTATAAGCTTTTGGATATTAATGCAATCCGTCTTCTGACCAATAACCCTAAAAAAGTTGAAATCATGATGGAAGCTGGCATCAATATCATCGAGCGTGTGCCGCTGATTGTAGGACGTAATCCCAAAAATGCTTATTATCTGGATACCAAAGCCAGCCGGATGGGACACTTGCTGTTGAAACCAAACTGAACACCCTCTAATTATCTCCTGCAAGAAAGAAAAACTGCGTCGGTGTGGACGCAGTTTTTCTTTATCAGTATGCCGAGATAGAGTCTTTCTAAGAGATTCGCTATCTTATCTTTGCTATTATTTCAGCATATTACGAATGACATAATGCAAGATGCCATCGTTATAGAAATAAGCCAGTTCCGTACCTGTATCTATGCGGCAACGGGCATCAATCACAATTTCATCTCCATTTGCGTAGGTGATTTTCACTGCAATTATCTGTCCGGGTTTGATATTCCCCAATCCTGCAATGTCAATCCGCTCATCACCTGTCAGATTTAATGTTTTACGGCTGGCACCTTGAGGAAATTCCAGTGGTAATACGCCCATTCCAATCAGATTGGAACGATGAATACGTTCAAAAGATTCCGCAATAACAACCCTGACCCCTAGTAATCTTGTCCCTTTCGCAGCCCAGTCACGACTTGATCCAGAGCCGTATTCTTTACCCGCAATAATAGCCAGCGGTATATTTTCCTCCTGATAACGCATAGCCGCATCATAGATAGTCAGTTGGGACAGTGATGGAATATGGCGGGTATATCCTCCTTCAATACCTGATACCATTTCATTGCGAATGCGAATATTGGCAAATGTTCCTCGCATCATGACTTCATGATTGCCGCGCCTTGAGCCATAAGAGTTAAAATCCGTTGGTGCAACACCATGTTCTTGCAAGTAACGCCCTGCTGGACTGTCAGCCTTGATATTCCCTGCTGGAGAAATGTGATCTGTCGTAACTGAATCGCCCAAAATTGCCAATATGCGAGCCTGATGGATATCTGTCACCGGTTTAGGTTCGGCTGTCATATCGCTGAAAAAAGGGGGATGGCGAATGTAGGTAGAATCAGGCTGCCAGGAATAAGTTGCTGAACTTTCTACTTTCAGAGATTGCCAATCTTCATCACCATCAAAAACAGCACTGTACTCTTTATGGAACATCTCGGTTCTGACTTTTCCTACAGCTTCCGCCACTTCACGACTATTCGGCCAAATATCTTTTAAATAAACATCATTGCCTTGTTGATCTTTTCCGATAGGTTCTCGAGTCAGGTCTTTTTTCATATTGCCAGAAAGTGCATAAGCCACTACCAGCGGAGGTGATGCCAGCCAGTTGGTTTTCACTAATGGATGAATACGACCTTCAAAATTCCGGTTACCGGAGAGTACCGCCCCAACCGTTAAATCTGATTGCTTAATCGCGGCTTCAATAGGATCAGGAAGTGGACCTGAATTACCGATACAAGTAGTACAGCCATATCCCACCAGATTAAAACCGAGTTTTTCCAGATATGGCATAAAACCTGCCAATTCCAGATAACTTGTTACTACTTTGGAACCCGGAGCCAATGAGGTTTTAACCCACGGTTGACGTTGTAAGCCTTTCTCAACCGCCTTTTTAGCAAGCAAGCCTGCAGTCATCAGTACACTGGGATTAGATGTATTGGTACAGGATGTAATAGCAGCGATAACCACCGCACCATCCTGCAATGGGAATGTTTTATTATCCAGAGTGACGGGTATCGTTGATGAATGTTTCTGAGTTGCCTGGATATCCAGCTCCATGGCGGCTTGGAAAGCCTGTGGTATATTCCCGAGCGCTACCCGATCCTGAGGCCGTTTTGGTCCTGCCAAACTTACCTCAACTGTTGACATGTCCAACTCAAGAGTACTGGTGAAAATAGGCTCTTCTCCTGCATTACGCCATAACCCTTGTGTCTTACAATAAGTTTCAACCAGAGCAATTTCTTCTTCAAGGCGTCCCGTTAAGCGCATATAGTCTAATGTAATATCATCAACGGGGAAAAAACCGCAGGTTGCGCCATATTCAGGTGACATATTGGCAATGGTCGCTCTGTCTGCTAACGGCAAATCAGATAATCCATCACCATAAAACTCAACAAATTTACCCACGACACCATGTTTGCGCAGCATCTGGGTCACAGTCAGTACAAGATCAGTTGCCGTAATCCCTTCCCGCAATTTTCCGGTTAGTTTAAAACCAACGACATCCGGGATTAGCATGGAAACCGGTTGACCCAACATTGCGGCTTCAGCTTCAATTCCCCCGACCCCCCATCCCAGTACGCCCAAACCATTAATCATGGTTGTATGGGAATCCGTACCTACCAACGTATCGGGATAAGCAAAATCTTTTCCATCTTGCTTTTCATACCAAACAGCCTTTCCGAGATATTCAAGGTTAACCTGATGACAGATCCCTGTTCCTGGTGGTACAACGCGGAAGCGATTGAACGCTTTCTGCCCCCAGCGCAAGAACAAATATCGTTCATAGTTGCGCTCCATCTCAATATGAACGTTTTCTGCAAGAGCCTGATCTGTACCGAATTTATCCACCATCACCGAGTGGTCAATGACTAAATCAACCGGAGACAATGGATTAACTTGTTCTACATTACCACCGAGTCTCAACACGGCCTCTCGCATCGCAGCAAGATCGACCACAGCCGGAACACCGGTAAAATCCTGCATAAGCACACGAGCAGGACGATAAGCAATTTCTCTATCCGCATGGCCGTTTTTTTGCCATTCCACCAGCGCTTTTAAATCATCTTCCACAACTGATTCTCCATCAATATTGCGCAGAAGATTTTCAAGAAGCACTTTCAGTGACTTGGGTAGGCGGGATATTTCACCTAATCGCTCGGATAACAGAGGTAAGCTATAATAGTGATAGGTTTTACTGCCAGTGGAACCACTATCAATCGATCTGCTACTGATCGATTGACTACTGATAGACAGTGTTGAAGCACAGTCCGTTTTCAATTTAAACGACATAACTCCTCCTTTCTTATTATGATTCAGTTACTATTTAACCATAACATATATATGAAAATTTGTGATTTGGGGACCACACATTTTGCTAACCTTTTATAAAGCATCATTTATTGACAGATTTAGATAATGCACTTAGGGGAGATATGTTTTATTCATAATAAAAGAAAAAGCATATTCATTTAGTTCAAAAAAATTGGAGAATAAATTATGAATACAAACGAAAACAAAAAACATCAAAATTATTTAATTACTATAAAAGAATCTGATAATTTTTTTTCCACTGATTTTAATAATAAACTTTCCTTATCAGATTATCGGTTCACTGACACAGATGGCCTCGTCCAATTTGTCATGACTTCACAAATTGACGATAAAGCCAGTGTCATGAAAAAATTAAATGAAATCAAAAAAACACAGATAGCTCTTTCCTCAATAGTTACTGACTATATCACCAAATACTCCAATAACCACGGTTCACAATATAAGACAGACATTCAATTCTGGGAAAAAATCATAGCAAAACTGCCACTTATGAGTGTTAAAAGTATAGAAAGTCAAAGCTATGA
The DNA here is from genome assembly GCF_033949345.1 of Xenorhabdus littoralis. Classification (NCBI taxonomy): domain Bacteria; kingdom Pseudomonadati; phylum Pseudomonadota; class Gammaproteobacteria; order Enterobacterales; family Morganellaceae; genus Xenorhabdus; species Xenorhabdus littoralis. Next base: position 121,046 of record NZ_VCDP01000010.1, on the reverse strand, counting down.
ACATGAAATGAAAGGGGTTTCCATCGCAACGAATTTACTCCAACTCATCATGGACATTCTTTTAAACACATACTCTCCCGGCCTGCAAAGCTTCGCAAATTTTCTACAAAAACAAGGGGATGCTATAAGAATGGGTTTAAAACGAAATAATGATCATTACTCTACACTCACATTAGCCAGCGTCATTGAGGCAACCGGGATTGAAGATCAAGTTATATATGTTCCCAAAATGAAGCTGTTTAAAATAGATTTTGATAGTACTAACTCGGAAGTTACGTCAAATTGTGCTTCTAATCAAAATGTTAATGTTAAGTTCAGTTATTTTTCCTGTATTGCATTATTTGATTATCAGGCATTAGAAAATCCAGAGATAAAGACAGCTTTTGATAATTTCATTCTTAAAAACAATAAAGATTCAATAGAAAATTCTGATAGCTTTTTCAGTGGCGAATTTAAGCCTTAATCAAAAGGTTGTTGTAAATTAATTGAAATATTAAATTATCGGAGATACTGTGATTGACTGACCACCAGAAACCTTAACCTAAATTTATATGGAGTTATAAGCCCATGTATATACCTCGTAAGATGATAATGACAGGAAAAGACAATATCACTGAATTTATTTCCACTTATAGTTTTGGGTTACTGATTTCCTCTTCTTTGACTGGTACACATCTTCCATTTGTATTTAACCCCGATGAAGGAGAAAACGGAGTTTTATACGGCCATGTGGCACGAGCAAATCACCACTGGAAAGAGTTGGATGAACAAAGGGTTTTAGTCGTTTTTACAGGCCCGCACGCCTACATCTCTCCCACTTGGTATGAATCAACCCATGCTGTCCCGACGTGGAATTACACTGCGATTCATTGTTACGGTGTCACAAAAATTTTAAGCGATAACGAAACAAAACTGGCTTTGGAAGCGTTGGTTAATCAATATGAACCTAAACTGAATAAAAATACTGACTTGATGCCAGAAGCATTTCTCACTAAACAAAGACAAGCGATCGTTGGGTTTAAAATCATCATTGATGAAATTCAGGCCAAAGAAAAGCTGGGCCAGCATAAAAGCCAAGATGACCAAAACGGTGTATTCACAACACTCAGCGAAAGTAAAAGAACTGATGACAAAGAGTTGGCGGACTATATGAAAGCACGCAACCTCGGCACAGGTAAATAATGTATTCAGGCCCAGTAAAAATGGCGCAGAGAATTGGTAAGAATTATTCGATTGTTATTTTATGAAAATAGATAGATAACTGTCTTCGTTGGTATAAATGTGTTTCACCATTTTTGCAGGAGAATAATATGCCTCATAAAAATATACCCTTATCTTTTTATTTCTCCGCCTTGATAGCTAAAGGATTTGTAAGAGACTACACCGAGCCGAACGGAAAACAGTCCATTGAAATAATATTCTTTGATTTTAATCAATTAAAACCAGCAGAATATCAGGCAGAGCCTGATAACATGACTATCTCGAGACTGAATAGGTTAGGTTTTATACAAGATAATCATCATAGTAAAAGATATGTATTACTCAATGAAAGTCATATTAACATTGATATCAATACGTATCTGTCCTCTATTATTGAGCACTTATCGTATGATAATGATGAAAAATGTTTTCAACGTGCACTCAGTATTTCTGGCCTTACATCATCAGTAGATTCATCGAATATAGCTCCAACAACAAAATATTATGAAAAATTCATAAGTGGTCATGTCGCTGGCCCATCTAATTTACAGCCGCCGGCTGCATCTTCCCAAGCTCAGAACCGAAATTCCAGAAGGCCGCATACCGGGCAACATCAATACTTAAATAGACCACCTGCCCCCTCGAGTTCTCATGGTGCTCCTCCTCCCTATGACTCACCTCCCCCTTATGGATCACCTCCTCCTTATGAAGCACCTCCAGCCTATGATTCAATTAATCAAAGAGCAGAAATAGGGAGCAGAGGAAATATAGCTGGCCCGTCTAATTTATCGCAAACCAGTGCCAGAGGCTCTGCAAGGCCGCCTCAATCCCAGCGAAGAGGCCGAAAATAAAAGACTAACCATCTCCTTACTTTCAGGGAGATGGTTTATCTTCTTTATGAAATCTTTTATATAATTGGTAATTCGATATCTTTGAACATTTCTTCAATTTCTTCATTGGAACGTAACGCTATCGCTTTATCCACAACATCACGTGTTAAATGCGGAGCAAAACGCCAAATAAAATCATACATATAACTGCGTAAAAAGCTGCTACGCCGGAAGCCAATCTTCGTGGTGCTGTAACTGAATTTATCACGCATATCGATACGCACCAGATCACTATCCTGAACAGGTTCTACAGCCATACTGGCAATCACGCCAACCCCAAGCCCTAACCGCACATAAGTTTTAATCACATCGGCATCTGTTGCCGTAAATACGATTTTAGGTTTCAAGCCAGCCCGGTCAAAAGCAACATCCAGTTCAGAACGACCAGTAAAGCCAAAAGTGTAAGTGACTATCGGATATTCTGCCAATTCTTCAACCGTCACATTCTGTCTATTGGCAAGAGGATGATCTTTCGTCACCACTACAGAACGATTCCAATGATAACAAGGCAGCATAATCAAATCGCTGTACAGATGAAGTGCTTCTGTTGCTATCGCAAAGTCACTATTTCCTTTGCATACTTCTTCCGCAATCTGGGTGGGTGAACCTTGATGCATGTGCAGTGATACGTTGGGATAACGTTCAATAAAGCCTTTAATGATGGGAGGCAAAGCATATCTTGCCTGTGTATGGGTTGTCGCAATATATAGTGAACCGCGATCGGGATAAGTATGTTCACTGGCAACAGAACGAATTGAATCGACTTTTGACAGAACTTCACGTGAAATACGGATAATCTCTTCACCAGCCGGTGTCACGTGCGTCAGATGTTTACCACTGCGAGCAAATATTTGAATACCCAATTCATCTTCAAGCATCCTAACTTGTTTACTGATCCCAGGTTGAGAGGTATACAATCCTTCTGCTGTAGAAGATACATTCAGGTTGTGATTAACCACCTCTACAATATAACGCAATTGCTGTAGTTTCATATCCGCACTGTCCCTAATAATCAAATTTATGAATGTTTGTAGTCTAATCAATTTCTATATTGCTAATGGTTACTCATTTATAACTATATAGAATATCTATTTGTAGGCATATAACCACTATAACATCTACTGTATATTTATATAACAAATAATTAGAGCGAGTAACTATTATCAAATGATTGTTGCAGATATATTGTGTTTTAATTTTCCTGAAATACAAAAAAAGCCAGTCTTAAAGACTGGCTTTTTAGAAAGAAAAGTTACATTTACAGCAAAAAAAGAAATATCTATCTGAATATATTTCAGTGAACTATATCCAATAAACAGAAGATATAACACACCAATTAATCATCAAAACGTTATTTCTCTTTCACTACCCAAACACCCTCAACAAAAAATGCGCTCCATCCGGTAGCCTTACCATTTTTTTCTGAAGAGATATATTGTTGCTTGGTCTTACGGCTAAAACGAACAACCGTCTTATTTCCTTCTGGGTCAGCAACAGGTGCTTCGGCTAAATAACTTAATTTTTCCGGCAAACGATCTTTGAATTGAACAAGTTCCTCTACCAATGGTGCGCGTGTTTCACGTGATTTAGGGAATGTGTTGGCCGCTAAAAATACGCCTGCCGCTCCATCACGAAGAACAAAATAGGCATCTGATTTTTCACATGCCAGTTCAGGTAATGGAACAGGATCTTCTTTCGGTGGTGCGACATCCCCGCTACGCAAAATCTTACGGGTGTTTTTGCATTCTTCGTTTGTACATCCCATGTATTTGCCAAAACGCCCCACTTTCAGGTGCATTTCTGAACCACATTTATCACATTCAACAATAGGACCATCGTAGCCCTTGATACGGAACTCACCCTCTTCAACTTCATAACCATCACATGCAGGGTTATTACCACACACATGCAATTTACGCTGGTTATCAATTAAATAGCTATCCATCGCTGTACCACATTTTTTACAGCGGCAGCGAGCACGCAGGGCATTAGTTTCCGCATCATCACCTTCCAGAATATTCAGTATCTCATTTTCTGGGATCAGATTAATCGTCTGTTTGCATCGTTCTTTAGGTAACAGTGCATAACCAGAACAGCCGAGGAATACGCCGGTCGTCGCGGTACGAATTCCCATTGGACGACTACAGGTCGGGCAATCAATCGAAGTGATCACCATCGGATTCGGGCGCATTCCGCCTTCATCTGGGTCTTTAGCGGCAACATCAAGCTGCTCACTGAAGTTAGAGAAAAATTCGTCGAGAACCCCTTTCCAATTCGCTTCGTTATTAGCAACGTGGTCGAGCTGGTTTTCCATTCTTGCAGTAAAGTCATAGCTCATCAATTCGTTGAAATTTTCTTCCAAACGATCCGTGACGATTTCACCCATTTTTTCCGCATAGAATCGACGGTTTTCAACCCTAACATAACCACGATCCTGAATGGTTGAGATAATCGAAGCATAAGTCGATGGGCGACCGATCCCCCGCTTCTCCAATTCTTTAACTAAGGATGCTTCACTGAAACGAGCAGGGGGTTTTGTAAAATGCTGACTTGGCATCAATTGTTGCAGGTCAAGCTCTGTGCCCACTTCAATGACTGGCAAAGTTTTATCTTCGTCTCCTTTGCGCAAAGCGGGCATCACTTTAGTCCAACCGTCAAAACGCAAAGTACGGCCTTTAGCCCGCAGTTCAAAATGACCTGATTGAACGGTCAGCGTTGTGGAATCGTATTTAGCAGGCATCATCTGGCAAGCAATAAACTGACGCCAGATAAGCTGATACAGTTTTTGTGCATCAGCTTCCATGTCTTTCAGCTCTTCCGCCATGACATTGACATTAGAAGGCCTAATCGCTTCATGAGCTTCCTGTGAATTTTCCTTACTGCTGTACGTATTGGCGCTTTGGGGTAGATATTGATTACCAAAATGGTCGCTGATATAACCGCGAACCATGTCCAGAGCATCCTGACTCAAATTAGTCGAGTCGGTACGCATATAAGTGATATGACCAGCCTCATATAGACGCTGTGCCATCATCATGGTTTTCTTGACCCCAAATCCAAGCCTCGTGCTTGCAGCCTGCTGTAACGTTGAGGTAATGAATGGCGCTCCAGGTTTACTGGATGTCGGGCGGTCTTCACGATCAATGACTTTATATTTTGCTTTTTCAAGCAAAGATACGGCTGACTGCGTTTGCTGAGCATTTACCGGCTTAAAGGGTTTCCCTTTTTCATGGGTCACTTCCATATGGAGAGCAATGTCTCCTTTAGCCACTAAATCCGCATGCAGCTGCCAATATTCTTCCGGCACAAATGCCTTGATTTCACGCTCTCGTTCAACCACAAGACGAACCGCGACGGATTGAACCCGTCCGGCAGACAATCCTCTGGCCACTTTTTTCCACAATAGCGGTGAAACCATATAACCCACAACGCGATCCATAAAACGGCGCGCCTGCTGGGCATTAACACGATCAATATTCAATTCACCCGGTTTATCAAAAGCCTGAGTGATTGCATTCTTGGTAATTTCGTTGAACACAACACGACTGAAACGAGCATCATCTCCACCAATCACTTCCCGCAGGTGCCATGCAATGGCTTCCCCTTCGCGGTCGAGATCCGTTGCGAGATAAATATGCTCTGCTTTTTCAGCCAGCGTTTGCAGCTCAGTGACTACTTTCTCTTTGCCCGGCAAAATCTGATAGTTTGCTTCCCAACCATGATAGGGATCGACACCCATACGACTTATGAGTGCTGTTTTCTCATCTTTTTTTACTTTCTTTTTATTCTTATCGGTAGATGAGCTTGAACTCTTTTGACTCGCTGCTCCACTCGTCGGCAAATCACGGATATGACCCACACTGGATTTCACAACGTAGTCATTCCCCAGATATTTATTGATTGTTTTGGCTTTTGCCGGGGACTCCACTATAACAAGAGCTTTAGCCATAGTTACCTTTACCTAATTATCTTCTTTTCAGATGGCGAAAATCACGGCGTTATGTTGCGATATATAAATTAAAATCTCTTTTTATATTGCGATAGATTTACAAGATATCAACTAATTTTTATCTTGTCCTTTTGCTTAAGCGCAAAACTCTTTGAAATATTTAAGGTATTTTATATACCAACACAGACCATGCAATTGTATGATTTAACAGTTGTAAACAAAATCTTCCATCTGCATGACGAAAAGTCCACACTCTACCTGATAAAAAATGATGCGCAACAACTTATTTCTTGAAGGAGCACAATCGATGCAAACTGAAACAATGCCCATCAAGCGGGAACTGTTACTAAAAAAAGCAAATGAAATCATTAAGACCCACGAAGATTTTATACAAGGAATATATGCAGAGAGTGTAGAACAAAAAGGCGGAGTGCTAGTTTTTTGCGGAGAGTATTTTTTGGATGAATGCGGATTGCCTACCGCGAAAAGTACAGTTGTGTTTAATATGTTTAAACATTTAGCTCATATGTTGTCCGAAAAGTATCATTTAGTAGATTAAAAACTGAATCGCATCATTCTTGAACAACCATCAATAATGATGCGGGTAATAAAGAATATAATAAAATACGCCCTGTTTACCCGCATTATTCCCGTCACATTTCAAATTGCCGCTTTGTTGAGTTCGTTCCCTTACTGCTTCTCTGCAACCTGATATATTTATCGGGAATACAATCAGTTAATCATTTATGTTAACCATTCATATCGTTATAACAACGGTTTCTCACCTCTTTGCCACCAGCGCATAAGCAATTTATCAGCGTTTTCCATTGCGCTGCCCATGAAACGCTCTACCACCCGTTTACGGCGAGAATAACCCACGCCAATGACTTCACAATGTTCGATTTTTTCAATCAGGAAATCATCACTGACGCCCACTTCATCGATCAGTCCGTTTTCTTTCGCTTGTGTACCATACCAATATTCACCCGTGGCTACTTTTTCTATATCCAGAGATGGGCGATGTTGATGAATAAATGATTTAAATAATTTATGCGTTTCGTTCAGATCTTCCTGAAATTTTTTCCGGCCCTGCTCAGTATTTTCACCCAGCATCGTCAGTGTGCGCTTGTATTCACCAGCAGTATGAAGCTCAATATCAATATCATTTCTCTTCAATAATCGATGAATATTCGGTAATTGAGCCACGACACCAATAGAACCAATAATGGCAAAAGGTGCAGCAATAATCCGATCAGCAACACACGCCATCATGTAGCCCCCACTTGCAGCCACTTTATCCACAGCAATTGTCAGACGTATCTCTTTCTGCCGTAAACGAGCCAATTGAGATGCAGCCAGCCCATAACCATGAACCATGCCGCCAGGGCTTTCCAGACGCAGTAAAACTTCATCTTTTTTATCTGCGACTGCCAGTATTGCGCTGATCTCTTCGCGGAGGGAATCAACTTCATGGGCATCCATACTGCCTTTAAAGTCCAAGACATAAAGATTTGGTTTTTGTAAACCTTTCTGTCCTGTTTTTGCCGCCGTTTTTTTCTGCTTCTCATCATTTTTTTGTTGCTTTTTTAAGGCTTTTTGCCAGATCTTCTGTTCTGCTTCACTCATACGAGCTTGTTGCATCTGACGCTGTTTTTTCTTGTACGACTCACCAAGATTGGTTAGCCTCAATTCCCCTTTGTGCATTGTTTTACGTACACCTAACCCGATACAAACTACCGCCAGAACGACGACTGATAATACTATTGTAAGCACTTTGGCTAGGAACAATCCGTATAGAGACAAATATTCCACAGAACCACCTTAGTTAATTTATGATAAACAATGTCTTTCATTCTAACTAAAAACGGGAAACCGTGCTCTAACAGTTTACTTAACCAAATTTATTCCAATTAGGGCTATATCCGTCATCTTGGTCAAATTTGACGGCCGCTTTAAGTTTTGTTCTGATGATAAGCCCCATGCGCCAATTCGAGATGGCAATTAACAGATTTACAAGCAATACAGGAAGACTGCCCGATGTTTGATTACCAACCCCATAATGATTTGCTACAACAAAAAATTATTTTAGTGACCGGTGCCGGTGATGGTATTGGGCGTGAAGCGGCCCTGACTTATGCCCGCCACGGTGCGCAGGTCATTTTGCTGGGACGAACTACCGCAAAACTGAAAGCGGTCAAGCAACAAATTGAAAATGATGGCGGCTTGCCTGCTGACATTTATACAATGGATCTTCTGACCGTAACGACAGAAGAATGCCGAATTTTTGCTGAAGAACTGGCACAACGTTACACTCATTTGGATGGTGTTTTGCACAATGCCGGGCTGCTTGGCGTTGTCGCCCCCATCATAGAACAACCTGTCCAGCTTTGGCATCAAGTGATGCAAGTCAATGTCAATGCCACTTTTATGCTGACTCAGGCATTAATTCCTTTGCTACTGAAATCCACCAGCGGTTCTTTAGTGTTTACCAGTTCCAGTGTTGGTCGTGAAGGCAGAAGTGGCTGGGGAGCCTACGCTGTTTCCAAATTTGCCACAGAAGGCCTTATGCAGGTTTTGGCGCAAGAATATCAGAACACTTCCCTGCGTATTAACTGCATTAACCCGGGTGGTACTCGTACCAACATGAGGGCAAGTGCCTTTCCTGATGAGAACACGGCTAAATTAAAAACACCTGCGGATATTATGCCTGTTTATCTTTATGTGATGGCCGATGATAGCCGGAATGAATCAGGTATCAGTTTTGATGCTCAACCCGGACGCAAAGCGGGGCCTGCTGAATAATGACCAGAGATAACAGCCAGTACCAGAAAAGGCAACAACGCCTGAAAGAGAAAGTCGATGCCCGTATTGAGGCGGCACAACAAGAACGTGGGATCGTTATTGTATTCACCGGAAACGGAAAAGGAAAAACCACCGCTGCATTTGGTACTGTCACTCGTGCCATCGGGCATGGGCAGCGTGCTGGCGTTATCCAATTTATTAAAGGAACATGGGAAAGTGGTGAAAGAAATTTGTTGGCGCAGCATGGCGTTGAATTTCATGTGATGGCAACAGGTTTCACATGGGAGACACAAAATCGTGAGTCAGATACCGCAGCTTGCCAAACAGCATGGAAAAATGCCCTGATGATGTTATCTGATCCTTCATTGCATCTTGTTGTGCTGGATGAATTAACCTATATGGTCAGTTATGGCTATTTAGAGCTTACTGATGTACTTACCGCACTTAAACATCGGCCTTCACACCAAACGGTAATTATCACTGGACGGGGATGTCATCGGGAATTGCTGGAATATGCTGATACGATTACAGAGATGCGTCCGGTAAAACACGCGTTTGAGGCTGGCGTTAAGGCACAGAAAGGCGTCGATTGGTAAATAACTCGCTGTTTCAGTTCATACTGAAACAGCGGATTGAGAATGTTAACGACCTTTAGGTGTCGTTTTTCTCCCTGCATTTTGACGAGAGCTACTTGCTGGACGTTTTCCCGCAGGACGGGAGGCAACTTTCGCGTGTCGTTTCATTGCACGACGGATTTGGTTAGCTTTGATACGACGCTGATCACGCTCAACGGCAACTTTGGTCACAACTTCTTCGCCCAAACCAACCAACTGACGTAAATAGTTAGTCTGTTCCAGTCCTAACTCACTCCAGCCACCACGCGGCAAACCTTTTGGCAGAACGATATCACCATAGCGAACACGGATCAGACGGCTGACCTGCACTCCAACAGATTCCCACAACCTTCTGACTTCACGGTTACGGCCTTCAGTCAAAGTGACGTTGTACCATTGGTTAATACCTTCTCCGCCTTTAAAGGTGACGGTTTTGAATGAAGCAGGGCCATCTTCCAGTTGAACACCTTGTGTTAACTGACGGAGTTTGGCATTGTCAACTTCACCAAAAACGCGAACAGCATATTCACGCTCAACTTCCTGGCTTGGGTGCATCAGGCGGTTTGCCAATTCCCCATCAGTGGTAAATAATAACAAGCCGCACGTGTTGATATCCAGACGCCCTACCGCAATCCAACGCGCATCCTGCATTTTTGGCAGACGATCAAACACAGTCGGCCGACCTTCAGGATCGTGGCGGGTACACAATTCACCTTCGGGCTTGTAGTAAGCCAGAACACGGCAAACTGTTTTTTGTGGTTCTTTGATATTTAAGATCCGTCCATCCAGACGAATTTTTATTGAGGATTTTACTTCGATTCGATCACCCAACGTTGCGGTCTTACCATCTATGCTAACACGCCCTTGTTGAATATATCCTTCAATTTCGCGACGGGAACCATGACCAGAACGCGCAAGAATTTTTTGTAACTTTTCTGTTTTATCGCTCATTGAGCAACCTCTATTGTCGCCTTCACAGGCGTCGTGTTTAAAATAAGAACTTCAATTAAATAAGAACTTCAATTATTCACCTTATAAAAAAGGTGTTACATCACCTTCGCCTTCGCGAAAAATTACTGGAGAATCCCCAGTTAAATCCACTACCGTTGTCGGTTGCTGCCCAAGATAACCACCGTGAATAATTAAATCAACTTGTTTACCCAATGTATCTTTAATCTCTTCAGGATCGGACTCGGCAAAATCATTTCCGGGTAAAATCAAACTGCATGACATCAGCGGTTCACCCATTTTTTCCAGCAGCTCTAAAGCGATAGGATTGGAAGGAACACGCAGACCGATAGTTTTACGCTTTTCATTCATCAAGCGGCGAGGTACTTCTTTTGTCGCCTGCAAAATAAAGGTGTAATTTCCTGGTGTATTATTCTTGATTAACCTGAATGCCTGATTATCCACATGGGCGTAAGTCGATATTTCGGTAAGATCACGGCACATCAACGTAAAATTATGGCGCCCTTCCAATTGACGAATGCGGCATATACGGGTCATTGCATCCTTATTTTCAAGACAGCAACCAATGGCATAACCGGAATCAGTAGGATAAATGACAACGCCGCCCTTTTTCAGCACTTCCACACTTTGGTCAATAAGACGGGTTTGTGGGTTGTCAGGGTGGATATAAAAAAACTGGCTCATAACATAACCTCTACTTCTATGCAGTCTCAATCCGTGACCAGTCATGCCATATCGGTACAACATCACCGGGTAACCACAAATTACGTCCAAGTTCTATCCATGAACAAGGCTGGTGAAAATCCGATCCTAATGATACTTTCAACCCGTATTCTCTTGCCAGTTGACCAAGTTGTTGCCTTTCATTAGGTGCTTGCTGGCACTGTGCAACTTCCATTGCATCACCACCATGTTGTTTAAACCAAGCTATTAACCGTTTTAGCCATTTCATCGACAAATCATATCTGCCCGGATGGGCAATGACAGCCTGTCCACCTGCTTGATGAATGATTTCAATCGCCTGCTCGATTGTACACCATTGCGGAGGAACATAACCGATTTTTCCCTTTGCCAGATATTTTTTAAATACCTTCGGGATCGTCGGCTCTACGCCTGCTTCAATCAGAAAGCGGGCAAAATGCCCGCGTGTAACCTGCCCACCATTAGCCAGTCGGGATGCAGCTTCCCAGGCATCAGGAATCCCCGCTTTGGCTAGACGGTTCCCTATCTCAATACCACGCTGATTTCTTAAGTTAACTTGATTAACCAGAAATTTTCTTAAGTGGATTGAATGAATGTCCATATTTAAACCAACAATATGGATTTCAAAATTTTCCCATAACGTCGAAATTTCAGCGCCAGATACTAATGTCAGCGGCAGGTTATTTTGCTGGATATGATTTAAAGCAGGTTGAATACCATCCGTCGTATCATGATCGGTAATTGCCAATACTTGAATACCCATGGCGATGGCTCTGTCCACGAGTTGCTCAGGTGATAAAACTCCATCTGAAGCAGTCGTATGGCTATGTAAGTCATAGCGTCTTGTTATTTCACTGGCAGCTTCAGTCATTGTTTTGTACCTGTTTGGTCGAATGGGAAATAAAGGCACCTATCGATAGCTATCGTGATATCAAGTGCAAAACGGCAATAATAACATAGGTGATATATCCCCGTCGTCTTTCAAGTTGTACTTGAAATCCATTAGGTATAGATAATGTTATGCGGCTGTTAGCTCAGCCGCATAATCAATAACGTGATTTTATCCCACAATAAACAGATGAAATCCCTAATTAAGATAAAGCCTCAATTTAAAATTTCTTTCAAAGCTCGTAGGTTGGTCACAAAATGAGGCCGAAATATCTATTTTCTGCCACCCAAGATTGTGACGTACTGCATCAAAGTCCCAATTCCCTTGGGCATCGGCAGTGACTTTTCCTTTTTTAATATCGCCAAAGGGTACAAATGATTCTGAACTTTGAATTTTGTATGATACATCCATGTTTGGCCGCGCCGTTCCTTTCACAGAAACAGTTATAGGAGGTTTATGGTCGTAAAGTACACCTCTTTCGAGCGGCCAAGTAATATCTAATATCGACGCACTAACCTGACCTATTTGACTCGTGCCAGAAGTAGGATTATTAAATTTAATGGACTGTGTTGCTGATACCTGATAAGTCCCTAACTGTGCATTATGTATAGTACAACGCCATTTACCGTCTATTTCTGAAGCTTGCACCGCACCACAATGCCAAGATTTCCCATCTGCCGATTTTGCTTTCAAAGAAATATGTGCTCCTTTTGTTGCTGTTCCTGTAATTGGAATAGAAATCGACCCGCTGTTCTGCATAACAGGAATAGATCCCATTGAGATAATTGCAGCGGTGTTTGTAGTTGCATTTTGGTTAGAATTCGGTGCCGTACAGCCCGGATAAGCCGTCGGGTCAATCGTAATTTCGGTGATACCGTTCCCGACTTCATAGTTACGTGTGACGGGTTTGCCAGAAGGCACATTATCTACCCATTGTTGGGCCAAAATGTGATACTTGCCCGGAACAGACTCCGTAGTAGGGCACGTCCATTGCTGATTCCCATCGACATACACATTACATATAAATTTATCCTGAGTAGAGGCGGAGGTACCTGTAATAAAGACAAAAATACCAGCCCCTGTTTGTCCTGTTCCCTTAATGGTATACGTTGGGGTATGGATCTGTTCCCCTTCTGTCGGATTCAGTACCTGCATCTGTAAATTTGGCCCATATCGTACTTTAAAACCCCGGTCAATACTCGATCCTGTATCATCTTCTACCGTAACGTCATAATTTCCGGGCACGGAACTGTAAGGCCCGCAAGACCACGTGTTATTCTCCTTATTCAATTTTGCATGACAATCATCGCGACCACCAAACGCTTTCACTGTCACGGCTTTCGCATTATTCGGCATCGTGCCACTAAAGGTATATGACGGTGTTTTAATCACTTCGCCTTCTTTAGGTGATTTCACTGTTAACGTGGTATCACCCGCAGTAGAGAGAATATCAAATATCACCGTGGCGGTGGACTGGCGGACACCATCCAAAAAGGCTGTTGCGACCAGTTTATGTTTCCCTTTAATGGACGTATCCAACCCATCATTCGATTGCCAATTCCCTTGTTTATCCACAGCAACACCCTGCTTACAAACCTGAGAAAGCACTTTTTTATCTAAACAAATGGTGGTTCCAGATTCACCGGTTCCCTGCGGCAAGACACTGTCAAAACGATGATATACCTCGCCATTGTGCGGCTGTGTAATCACAACGGGAATAATCTTTTTCGTCTGCACTTCAAAGGAGATGTGATCGCTTGACGTTAAATCGCCATGAATAAATTGATTGGCAGAAATCGTGTATTTACCTTCTTTAGGCTGATAAGGCCCACAAGACCATTTACCTGATGAGGCATCAATGGTTGTCTTACAATTGTCTGAACCCCCAAACCCTCCAATATGGACTTGAGCGCCCTTCTCTCCGGTCCCTGAAATCATAAAAGGCAGCTTGGTTATTTTTGTACCATGTGCCGGTGTCGTGATCTGTATTTTTGTTTTAGCCACTTCATACTTACGCCTGACTTGTGACGTTCTTTCATAAATATCGCCTAATTCCCCTGTCCCGGTTTTTTTATACTGAGCCGCATAAAGAAAGAACGTCCCTTCATTCGCCGCCGTTATCACCGGATTATCGGGGCAAGTCCATTTCCCTTTATTATCTACGTTTGCTATACAGATAATCCCATCACGGGGGATCAGTGAGAATTTTTCAGCCGGCAGAAAATATTGGGAACTTGCCACGAGAATAAGCTGCTTGGGGCTTCCCTGACCTTGAATGCTAATCTTATCTTTTACTCTGTATTGCGCCCCAGCAGCCGGCTCCATAATCCGTATTGGTACCGTGAATGTCCAAGTAATGGGATTGCCGATATTCAGTTTGTTATCGGTTTCCTGTAATGTCAATGTATAGGTATCTCCGCCCAGAATCTCCCCGGCGTTCTCACCCAATGGCAATACTAACTCCCAAAAGAAACCCAGCCCCCCGCTCAGGAGGGTATTAATGAGTGAACCAATAGAACCAAAAAAGCCCCCTACCAGACCACTGATAAATCCGCCAAATCCACCTCCACCTCCGCCGCCGCCATCAGGGCCACTTAATGTCCCCGAAACAGTAATGGGATTATCCGGATCGACTTCTGAATTATTCTTAGGACTCTTGATTTCAAATTTTTTCTTTTCGGGTTCATCATCACTTTTATCTTTAATGGTAAGGTGCGTGACATCTGTAGCAATCACTTTTCCCTCTTTTACCAATTCCGCTGTCAATTCATAAGAACCCGCCGGAAAAATAATTGGTTTGTCACAATTCCAATTACCATTATCAGTGACCACAGCATCATTGCATATAATTGTTTCTTGTTCTCCGCTTAGATTTCCCTGATCCTTAGCCAAGGGTAAAAAGCCAAGTCTGGGTTTCTTTATAACAACTTGACCTCCAGGCTCATTAGCACGCCCTGATAAATGAGTTGAGGTGCCTACCGTATCGGTTTCACCTTGGGAGGGACTTGTAATTTTCAATTGAGGCCGTTTTATTTCAAAAAAACTTCTAGATGTTTCTCTAGCTGCTTTATTACTCAGTACTTTTTTATCTTCCCATCCTAATAGATATTTCTTATCATTTATTTCAATATAATATACCCCTTCTTCTAACGTAGAAGGAAGTGTAATATCCCAAGTTGGGAAATTATTCTTTTCTTCGTCTTGATAATAACCATATATTATCGGAATATTATCAAAATATTGACCTGTCTCTAATATTATCTTCCTATATTTATCTTTATCTTCATATTCTTCGCATTCAACTTCTCCTGGAGACCAAGGCGATTCTTCAGTTCGTTTCATACATATAGAATATTCTGAAGGGAGATATACCGTTTTATCTGGCAGAATATATTTTTTATTATCACCACCGAACCCCTTCAATGTTTTTTTATTATTTAATTCATACGAATAAATTTGTTGTATGTCTTCAATTTTGTGCGGACTTTTAAAAGTAGGATTGTAATATTCTCCTTGACCTTTTGTTGTGAAATACAAATTTGTATCTAATGGATCTGCATTATTAATTTTTTGAATTGCCCCTATGGGAAAGTCAATTAAATTATTCAATTTTGGATTATCCAAATAAAAGGTTTTTCTATTATCGCCATTTTTTTTACAATCAAAAGATTGAGCTTTAAAAACACAAAGAAAATTAGCGTCATCATCATAGTTAACTTCAAAACCCGACATTTTTCTATACATATCCTTATCATTTTCAATAATTTTTAATTCACCATATTCCTTTGGTTGATAACGAATTTCAACCTGATCGTAAATATTTACATCACTTTTTGTATTTTGGCTTGCTGTTATCTTAAAATTCCATTTTTTTTCATCATCATATATATTTATCTCACCAAGAACTTCAGCATTTATGGTACACTGCCAAGCACCATAATCTGTTGTTTGAATTAAATTATCATTATTAAGGTTCTGACATAATTGTTCTTGTGTAAAACTTTTATGATCTATATTAGATTGTAATACAAACTGAACACTAGAACCAGGATCAGCATATCCACGTACTGTAAAATTTTTAGTCAGCACAGTGGTCTTATCAGCTGGATAAATGATAGAGAATTCTTCTGAAATAGCTGGTATTGTTGCTTTAACAGAATCCTCTCTCCATAACTTAGTTGATGGTTGTGTGCTATCCTCTTTTGCTGTAATTATTACATCATGATCTTTTTCTTCATTAAAGTCACCAGTAAAAAAGTCGTTACGTGGAATAGAACATTTCCATTTTCCTGTTTTGTTCACAGTTTCCTGACATGAAATTCCATTTTCTTGGCCTCCATCAATGCGATAAGAAAGTTTTATTTTACTGCCTGGTCTTCCCCATCCTTCAATAAGAATACTGTCACCCCGTTTTGTTAAGTGAGCTTTCCAATCAGGGTTTTCAATCCAAATTTGTTTCATTGTTTCAGAAAACCAGTTACCTAAAGAATATTTTTTACCCCAAAATATATCATTATGTTTCCCGGTAATATCTGTAGCACCGAATGGAAGATAGTAATCAATTTCTGTTTTTACTTCAGGAGCATCATATCCCCAAGAAGTTATACCGATGATTGTATCTCTCCAAATAATCGGGCCACCTGAATCTGCTGATTGTATTGTTCCTGGAACTAAACCTTGTCCTTCAATTGTGTCTATCATTAATCCCGGCTGACTATAACCATCCATAAAAAAAGAAGTAATCTTCGTATCGGCTCGATATTGTTTATCGCCTTTATTATCCTCTTCTTCACCCGTTTCCCTATTAACTCCCCGAAAACCATAACCATAAACTGAAGATTGATAATAATTTTTATCTAATTTTTCATGAGCCTCATCATAATCAAAAAATCGACGAACACGGCCATATTCTTCTAAATTCGAATCTTTTTCCATTTCCATGATAGCAAAATCATGCTTATCTCCATATGTAAAAAATTTATCTTTATGGACAACACCGATTTCTTCATTATCATAATCATATATTTTATATGATTCAGCTCCTTCATTCTTACAATGCCTAGCTGTTAAAACATGTTTAGGTGAAATCAAAGAACCACTACAACTCTTTATTTCTCTAGCATTATTCTTTACGGCAGCAATATCAACAACCCAAGGTTTACATTTATCACCTATAGGTTTCTTACAACTTTCCTCTCCTCCAGCGATATCTTCTAAAGGAGGATATTCAATTTTATCATCAGAAAATGAATAACTAAAAAAAAACAATAATAACATTATCATTATTGCCATTATCTTGTTCATAATAACCCCCTTAATATGTAATACTTATTCTTGTTTAGTACATTTCATTCCACCTTTTTCTCCCACACACTGTATTTTCTTTTTACCCTCTCTTTTATAATTATCGTTATCAGTACTCTCTCCGAAAGTAAAAACATAAGTTCCTCTTTTGGCATAATATTGTTGAGTTGATGTCCAATCGCCTTGAATGTCTGTATTTTTTTCTTCTACTTTTGTACCATTCATTAATATACTGACTTTAGGTGTAAAATTCTTTTCTTGAGCATATGGCATAGATGTTCCCTGAAAATAAGTAAAGACACCGTTCTTTTTATTTTCCACAGAAAAAATTTTAGAAATGAGTGCCTCTACTTGATTACCAGTAGTTTCTTCCGTCCTATAATCACTGGCCTGAATTGTTATAAAACCAACGATAATATTGTTAGCTTCCACAGTCCATTTTCCATTATTAGAGTCGTCAGGATATAAAATCTGTGAAGGCTGGCGAACACTATTTATAGTAACAGTAGGATTGTCACTAGTAAGTGCATCAGTACCTTCAATTGAAAAGTTTTGTGTATTTTCAGTTGTCGAGGAAATTATTCCATAATTTGTAGGCTCAATTATTTTTGGACATGATAATGTATTATAATCAACCTTTCCCTTCCCAGAGAAATTAGAAAAAAAAGAAGATCCCATGAATTGCAAATAAATATCACCAGATACAGAGGCAGTATAATTAATGGAGCAAACGGCATATAATTCGTTTGCAATCCATTCACCATATTTAATATGAATAACTGGTGTATATGATTTTGTCGGTGAATAAATTGAACCATCCGCATTATAACCTGTAATATCAATTACAAGATTTTTGGTATCTTCAGGCGTTTTACTATTAATTGTACCAGTTAAATTATAATGACCGCCGATAATATATTGACCATCTTGTATTGAAGAAATAGTTGCACCACATATTGATCCATTAACAGTGACACCCGTATTTTCTACATCTTTAATACTAATCACTCCAGTTATACCACAATTTACCCAAACGTCAGCAGTCCATTCGTCCGATCCTGTAGAATGAGTTTCGTATACATTATCATCAAAATCAGTTAACAGAGAAGGCAATGAGCCATCACTCATCAGACCTTTCCCTTTCACTGTAATATAATTCTTTGGAGCACTATAATTATTCGCGGGATAAGTAATTTTACTGGGGCATGGGAATACACTATAGTCCACATCATTACTATTGGGTAAAGAAGCTATATAACCAATACCGCAAACAGCATCTAAATCATCTATACTCCATGTTCCCTCTTTAAAATCAAATTTTGTTGGTGTATATACTTTTGTCGGTGAATAAACTGAATTATACGCTTTATAGCCTGTAATACTGAGTCTAACACTATTTCTCGCATCATCAGGCGTAAAACCAAAAGCCGTACCTGATAAACTATATTTACCAGCAAGAATTATTTGATCTTGCGTCATTGAAGTAATTTCTGCGCCACATATCACTCCATTAACAGTAACATCTGAATTTTCTATATCTTTAATACTAATAAGGGCACCTGCTAAATTACAATTTACCCAAACGTCAGCAGCCCATTCGTCCGGCCCTGTAGAATGAGTTTCGTATACATTATCATCAAAACTCGTCACCAGAGAAGGTAATGAGTTATCACTCATCAGACCTTTCCCTGTCACTGTAATATAATTCTTTGCAACCTGATACCCCCAAGGAGGAAAAGTAATTTTGGGTGGATTCCATTCATTCTTACTTTTAATAGTTATAGCAATTTTATTAGGTTCATTAGTATCACTAGAATTAACATGATGATTTAAGCAATTTCCCTCATTACAATATGCAGTGATTTCAAAAGGACAATTATCAGTATCAACGTTAACCACTGTCTGCCATACAAAATAGGCTCCTGAAGAAGGCAAATAAGTATTTAGTTTAATATTGCATGATTTAGATTCTAAGATACTATTAGATAATTTTATTTCCCATATTACATATTTTGATACCGCAGCACACCCTCCAAAAAAAGCATTGCTATCTTCAAGCGTTTCAACGTGTTTTCCTTTTGGTGTCAAAGAAAATTTTTTCTCTCCAATCTTATACATACACTGATTACCGACTACCTCAATATCTAAATCGTCATAATCATTAAGGCTTTCAAATGTTGTATTATAATTTTGAGCGAAATTATCCCTAAAATGATTATTTTTCGCTTCATTGTGGATATCATCATAATCAGTTTTACCTTCTATTAATCCAACTGAATTAGCTTTAAAAACAAAAAACAGCATAATAAAAATCATAATATATAAACTTGTTTTCATAAGGACCCCCTCATTTAAAAACAATATTATTAATTTAAAAATTATACTAATTCTATAAAAAGAAAACATTAATTTAATTTCTTATGTGATCATGAAAAAATCAACATAATAAAAAATATAGTATATTATCTCGCTTTAAAAAAACTTACTTCATCACAAAATAATATTACTTATTTAAAATTTAGTTAAATCACGCTAACATCATTAACACAAAATTTTAATTGGATTGTTCCTATAAAAAATAATACCAATAAATATAATAACTAAATCTTTTAACAATATCTTTCCGATTCCCCCTTATTTCACCACTTTGCTAAAAACTTAAAAAAACGGTTGACAATCAAACACCGAACCAGTCTACTAGTACACAGATAAAAATGAGATTCTTAACCAAAACTCCATTGAATCAATGAGGCACTCGAACATGATCGTATTTATGCAAACTATGCAAGTCAGTCGTTGGTGGCACAACTTCCCATTCAGGGCGGTTGGCTTACGCACATAAATACAAATGCGAAAGTGCCAAGACCCGCCCTAAGAAGCGGGTTTTTTTATAACTATTTTCTTATAACGTAAGTTTCTGTGGATGACGGCAAAATCGAGGTATCAATATGACTGGCAACGAATTTAATATCTCTACAAATCAGATGGAAACTGTTTATAAAACAGATCCAACACAGCTTTTTCATCAGCTTTGCAACAATCGTCCGGCAACGTTATTGCTGGAATCTGCTGAAATTCAGAGCAAAAATAATATAAAAAGCATATTGATCATTGATAGTGCCATGCGCATTACGGCCAATGGGCGACAAGTCACTTTTGAAGCACTGACCCAAAATGGTCAGAACCTTATTCCCACACTCACCCATTTACTGTCAGAAAAAGCCCTGTTGAGGGTAGAGTCTCATGTTATTCAAGCACTATTTCCAGAGACTCAACCTAATCTGGACGAAGATAACCGATTAAAATCTGATTCAGTTTTTGACGCATTACGAGCTTTAGTCGCTTTGTCATCCGTCTCCGAATCGCCTGATGCAATTTTTGTTGGCGGGTTATTTGCTTACGATTTAGTGGCCGGATTTGAACCATTGCCCACGGTAAAAAACCACCAGCACTGTCCGGACTTCTGCTTTTATCTTGCAGAAACACTATTGGTTATCGATCACCGCAATAAACATTCATTTCTGCAAACGTCTCTGTTCGGCGAATCAGATTCAGAAAGACAACGCCTTGAAGAACGTTTAACAATATTAGCTAATGACATATTAACGACAGATATTTCAGCTCCCCTTCAACCACACTCGCCCATTCCATTGCCAAATATCACTCTCTCCTGCAATCAAAGTGATGAGCAATATGCGGATATCGTGCAACAGCTACAGCAATTCATTCGTCAAGGGGATATCTTTCAGGTAGTACCATCACGACGTTTCACTTTACCTTGCCCTTCTCCACTGAACGCATATCACGCATTGAAAAAACAAAATCCAAGTCCCTACATGTTTTTTATGCAGGATCAAGATTTCTGCTTGTTTGGTGCCTCACCTGAAAGTGCCCTTAAATATGATGCCAACAGTCGCCAGATAGAAATCTACCCAATAGCCGGTACCCGACCACGCGGGCATGATGCCAACGGAGAACCGGACGCCGATCTCGATAGCAGGATTGAGTTGGATATGCGCACAGATGCTAAAGAGCTATCTGAGCATGTCATGCTGGTTGATCTGGCTCGTAACGATTTAGCCCGCATCTGTGAACCGGGTAGCCGCTATGTTGCCGATTTAACTAAAGTCGACCGTTATTCATTTGTTATGCATCTCGTTTCCCGTGTTGTCGGTACTCTCCGCCATGATTTAGACATCTTCCATGCCTATCAGGCTTGCATGAATATGGGAACACTGACAGGAGCACCTAAAGTTCGGGCCATGCAGCTCATTGCAGAATATGAAGGTGAGCGGCGTGGTAGCTACGGTGGAGCCGTTGGCTATTTTACCGGCAGAGGAAATTTTGATACCTGCATTGTGATCCGTTCGGCTTATGTGGAAAACGGTCAAGCCGCAATTCAAGTCGGCGCGGGTATTGTTCTGGATTCCATCCCTCAATCAGAAGTGAATGAAACTCATAGTAAAGCCAGAGCCGTTATTCGGGCAATTGCACAAGCTCACAATGTGGAGGTGACATTCTGATGGCCAATATTCTTCTACTCGATAATATTGATTCCTTTACTTATAACCTCGTCGATCAACTACGTACCAACGGTCACCATGTGGTTATTTACCGTAATACAGTGCCAACAAATACCATCATCTCCAAGCTTGATGAAATGGAATCACCATTGTTGGTGTTATCACCCGGTCCCGGCAAACCATCGGATGCAGGCTGTATGCCCCAACTCATCAAGCAAGTCATAGGCCAGATCCCGGTCATAGGGATTTGTCTCGGACATCAGGCAATCATTGAAGCCTACGGAGGAGAAATTGCTGCTGCTCAGGAAATCCTGCATGGAAAATCGGCTCTTGCCACTCATGATGGCCAAGATATGTTTTCCGGCTTGCCAAACCCTCTGCCTGTTGCCCGTTATCATTCCCTTGTAGGTGTAAGTGTTCCTGCAACGCTGACGGTTTCTGCCTTGTGTGGCGATACCGTGATGGCTGTGCGCCATGATGGGCATAAAGTTTGTGGATTCCAATTCCATCCCGAATCTATCCTGACGACTCAGGGCGCCAAGCTGTTGGAACAAACGCTGAAGTGGGCATTCAGTTAAGAATATTGAGTTAAAAATATTGAGTTAAAAATACTGGGTTAACCATGTTGAATTTAAAGGCGCTAAATTGGAAGGAACGGGAAAATGCAGCTGATTCTTGATAAATTATTCAACGCACAAATACTGACACAGCAAGAAAGCCAACAACTATTCACTGCCGTCATTCATGGTGAGTTGAGTGATGCACAACTCGCTGCTGCATTGATCAGCCTGAAACTGCGAGGCGAACACCCACAAGAAATAGCTGGCGCAGCCCGTGCATTTTTGGCTAACTCAGCTCCCTTTCCTCGCCCTGATTATATTTTTAGTGATATCGTCGGCACAGGCGGAGATGGCACCAATAGCATCAATATTTCAACTGCCAGCGCTTTTGTTGCTGCGGCCTGTGGCCTAAAAGTGGCAAAGCATGGAAACCGCAGTATTTCCAGTCGTTCCGGCTCATCCGATTTGCTGGCAGCATTCGGCATTGCATTGGATGCACGTCCCGAAGATTCACGCAGTGCTTTGGATGATCTTGGTGTGTGCTTCCTGTTTGCGCCTCAATACCACAGTGGATTCCGCCATGCAGTACAGGTTCGGCAACAATTAAAAACGCGGACGTTATTTAATGTACTTGGCCCGTTGATCAATCCAGCCCGTCCGCCTTTATCATTGATTGGGGTCTACAGTGCAGACTTGGTAGCACCAATAGCCCGTACCTTGAAGGTATTAGATTATCAACGTGCCGCCATTGTTCATGGTGGCGGAATGGATGAGGTTTCCTTACATGCCCCGACTTACGTTGCAGAACTCAATCATGGCGAAATCATCCAATATCAGTTGACAGCAACCGATTTTGATTTACCGAATCATCATATTTCTTCGCTAAAAGGTGGAACACCAGAAGAAAATCGCGATATGTTGGCAAAGTTATTGCAGGGTCGTGGACAAAAAGCTCATGCCGATACCGTAGCGGCAAATGTGGCGCTTTTGATGAAACTTCATGGACAAGAAGATCTACGGGAAAACACGCAATTGGCACTCCATACTATTTATAGTGGCCGGGCTTATGAAAAAGTGACCGCATTGGCGGCAAGGATTTAATCATGAAAACCAGTGTATTACAGAAAATTATTGATGATAAGGTGGCATATCTGGTCACGCGTAAGGCAGAGCAACCGCTGGAAAGTTTTATTGATGCTATTGCACCAAGCCATCGTGGTTTTTATCAGGCGCTCACTCATAAGCAAACTGTTTTTATTTTGGAATGCAAAAAAGCATCCCCATCAAAAGGGGTAATTCGTAAAGATTTCGATCCTGTCTGCATCGCTAAAACTTATCAGCCCTATGCCGCTGCAATCTCAATCTTGACCGATGAAAAATACTTTCAGGGCAGCTATGATTTTCTCAAAATGGTCAGCTCAACCGTCCATCAACCTGTGCTGTGTAAAGATTTTATTATCGATACCTATCAAATTTATCTTGCCCGTTATTATCATGCCGACGCAATTTTATTGATGCTTTCAGTCCTTGATGATAATACGTATCGTGAACTTTCTGCACTGGCACATAGCCTTAATATGGGCGTCCTGACCGAGATCAGCAATGAAGATGAACGGCACCGGGCAATTGAGCTGGGAGCCAAAGTTATCGGTATCAACAATCGGGATTTACGCGACCTGTCCATTGATTTAGATCGTACTCGTAAACTGGCCGTCGGTTTACCAGAAGGTACGATTATCATTAGCGAATCCGGTATCTATCAGCACAATCAAGTGCGTGACTTAAGCCAATTTGCCCATGGTTTTCTCATTGGTAGTGCTTTAATGGCACAAACAAATATCGATCTCGCTTTACGTCGCCTGATTTTAGGTGATAACAAGATTTGTGGATTAACCCGCCCGCAAGATGCCAAAACTGCATTGCAGATGGGTGCAGTTTATGGTGGTTTAATTTTTGCCGAAAAATCACCGCGCAAAATTAATCTGCAAACAGCCCAGAAAATCATCAATGAAGCCTCTCTACAATATGTCGGGGTGTTTCAAAATCAATCAGTGGATTTTGTCAGTGATACAGCCCGGGCTCTTTCTCTAACGGCTGTTCAACTGCATGGACATGAAGATAAAGACTACATCAACGCATTACGTTCGGTATTACCTGAACACTGCGAGATTTGGAAAGCCATCGATATGGCTAAAGTGGCAGAATTTTCTGAATTGTCCAATGTCGATCATTTATTGCTGGATAATGGCGCAGGGGGAACAGGAAAATCATTTGATTGGCAATTAATCGAACCGCAGTTTAAACATAACAGCATCTTGGCTGGCGGTCTGAACGCTGACAACTGTCAACAAGCAGCAACGTTAGGCTGTTATGGGCTGGATTTTAATTCAGGAGTCGAGATTTCTCCCGGGATCAAAAGCAGCCAGAAAATCAAACAAGTATTTCAACAATTACGCTGTTATCACTAATTTTTCAGACTAAAAGTGGATGAGTAGAATAATGAGTAAATTGAATCCTTATTTTGGTGATTTTGGTGGTCAATTTGTTCCTCAGATTTTGATCCCCGCACTCAATCAATTAGAAGACGCATTTATTGATGCACAGAAAGATCCTGACTTTCAGCAGGAATTTCAGGATTTATTGAAGAACTACGCTGGAAGACCTACTGCCTTAACGCTGTGCAAGAATTTAACTAAAGGTACAAAAACGCGGCTATACCTGAAACGCGAAGATTTGCTCCACGGCGGCGCACACAAAACCAATCAGGTTTTGGGACAAGCATTACTGGCAAAGCGAATGGGGAAAAATGAGATCATCGCTGAAACGGGAGCGGGTCAGCACGGTGTGGCAACGGCACTGGCTTGTTCATTATTAGGATTGAAATGCCGTATTTACATGGGGGCAAAAGATATTGAACGCCAATCGCCGAATGTTTTTCGTATGCGTTTGATGGGCGCTGAAGTCATCCCTGTCCACAGCGGTTCAGCAACGTTGAAAGATGCTTGTAATGAAGCAATGCGAGACTGGTCTGGCTGCTATAAAGAAGCCCATTATCTGTTGGGAACAGCAGCAGGCCCCCATCCATATCCAACAATCGTGCGGGAATTCCAGCGTATGATTGGTGAAGAAGCTAAGGCGCAAATTCTGGAAAGAGAAGGACGTTTACCTGATGCTGTCATTGCTTGTATTGGCGGGGGTTCAAATGCCATTGGTCTGTTTGCTGAGTTTATTCCAGAAAACGACGTCCGCCTGATCGGTGTTGAACCTGCCGGGCATGGTATAGAAACCGGAGAACATGGTGCTCCCTTAGGACATGGAAAGTTGGGGATTTACTTCGGCATGAAAGCACCGATTATGCAGACAGAAGACGGACAAATTGAAGAATCTTACTCCATTTCTGCTGGTTTAGATTTTCCTTCTGTCGGCCCTCAACATGCTTATTTAAATAGCATTGGTAGAGCTGACTATGTCTCAATCACTGACGATGAAGCACTTGACGCTTTTCAGGCACTATCCCGCAACGAAGGCATTATTCCTGCCCTGGAATCTTCTCATGCGCTGGCTCATGCTTTGAAAATGATCCATCAGGCTCCGGATAAAGAACAATTATTGATTGTCAATTTATCTGGCCGTGGTGACAAAGACATCTTTACCGTTCACGATATTTTAAAATCCAGGGGGGAAATCTGATGGAACGTTATGAGCAACTCTTTAAGAAACTACAGCACCAAAATCAAGGGGCTTTTGTTCCTTTTGTTACCTTAGGTGATCCTGAACCCGATTTATCGTTGGAAATTATTGATGCATTAATCGATGGTGGAGCTGATGCACTTGAATTAGGCATTCCATTTTCTGATCCTCTCGCCGATGGCCCGACTATCCAAAATGCCAATTTACGGGCATTGTCATCCAAAGTTACTCCTGCATTGTGTTTTGACCTGTTGACAAAGATCCGGGCTAAACATCCTGATATACCGATTGGCCTTCTGGTCTACGCCAATCTCGTCTTCCACAATGGCATCGATGAATTTTATCGTCGCTGTCAAGAGGCTGGCGTTGATTCCGTTCTGGTGGCTGATGTGCCATTATCTGAATCTTCTCCTTTCCGTTCAGCCGCTATGAAATATGATATTGCACCTATCTTTATTTGTCCTCCTGATGCAGACAATGATTTACTGCGTGAAATTGCGTCATTTGGACGTGGATATACTTATCTGCTGTCAAGAGCCGGAGTGACCGGCAGTGAAAATCGTGCCACCCAGTCACTGAATCATCTTGTCAATAAACTCAAAGAATATCATGCAGCTCCTGCCCTGCAAGGCTTTGGCATTTCAGAACCTGCACAGGTCGCGGCAGCACTCAATAGCGGAACGGCGGGGGCGATTTCAGGTTCTGCCATCGTAAAAATCATTGAAGATAACTTACTTCAACCCAAAATCATGCTGGATAAATTAATGAATTTTGTCCGTGACATGAAAAACGCGACACAATTATGATCCTGCGATGATGCCCCCTGCGCGATTTCAGAATTCCCCCATGACGTATTGATGGGGGAAGACTTAAATTTCTTTCCATTGTTTAAAATGGGGCATAATGCCCCATTGGTTCTCTCTTATGTCAAACACACACGTAACCTACTTACTTATTCTTTATTTTACTATAATTTTCAATTAGTTAAAAACTATAACCTACACCAAACATAAAGACCCACGGGTCAAGACGAGTCTTATATTCTTTCTGGGTATCACCGACTTTAAATTTCACGTCAGTTTCGATGTTCATCCACCAAAGCGAGGTATTCAGCATCCAGTTTTTATCCAGCTGATAATCCAGACCAACCTGTCCTGCCACTCCCCAAGAATCTTTCAGATCCAGACTATTTAAATTAGCCGACTGTACAGTTGCATTATTATTAAATTTTTCACTGAAAAATTTCGTGTAGTTAATGCCAACGCCAACATAAGGACGTAATTTATTTTCTGTGGAACCAAAATAATATTGTGCCATTAAAGTCGGGGGTAAATGTTTAACTTCAGCGATCTCACCTGCTCCCGGCAAACTCACTGTATGCTGGAATGGTGTTGCAGCCAATAATTCAACACCAATATTGTCCGTAATCATATAGCCAAAAGTTAAACCCAACTGAGTATTATTATTGACATCAAAAGATCCCAAACCTAATACATTTTCAGACCCAGCATTTGGTCTTACCGTTGCTGTACCAGCACGGAACAGGAAGTCACCTGCTTCATGAGCAAAGGTCAATGACGGAGCTAACGTAGCAGCAGCCAATACGAACGCAGAAATCTTTTTCATTATTCATCCCATTTATGTGGTTTTAAAACAGTCAGAAATATACCCGTTTGCTTACTATTATGATCTAAGACAGATCACATTTTTTAAAGATATTGGGCAAAATAAGGTGGTTATGGTTTTATTATTTCATCTGATGGATATTTTAATTTGATCCAAATCAATATTGGATTCATATTAGTTTTATTTTTGTTTCATATTTATATTTATATTTCAATATTAATTTTGGATAATCAGCAATAATGAATAACAGACATACTATATTGAGATCTTTCATTTAATCTCTCAATTAATTAACACTAATTTAATACATTTATCATTTCGATAAAAAATCAGCTTGCAATAACATTATCTGATAAAACTCTCATTCTATGCTCTTCAATGAATGCCCCGATTTTAAGTTACAGGGTAACGGTGAAAGGGGAAATCTTAGGTATCCAATAATCCCCCGAACAAGGTACAATTGAGCATTATCGTTGTTTTATTTGATAGGAGCCACTTTCATGCCCATCACGGCAAATACCCTGTATCGCGACAGCATCAACTTTCTGAAGAATCAACTGTTGAATATTGTCCTACTCTCTGTCTTAGCCGCGTTGGTGACAACATTGCTTGAGCATTTTCTCATGCCGAACGGTGAACAACTCAATTTGCTGATCGGGATACAAAACGCTTATAAAGAATCCGGCAATACGGGGATCAAAGATTTTGTAGCTCAATTAACACCAGATCAACAATTCATGTTCTTACGCACAGCGTTCGGGATCTTATTTTCCAACATCTTCGGTAATACCTTGCTCACTACCAGCGTGTTGGTGCTTATCAATGCCGTTTCTAATGGTCAGAAAACTAATGCGATCCATGCCAGCATATTATCGATAACACTATTGCCAAAAATGTTTTTGCTAATGTTTATTTGTACCCTATTGGTTCAAATTGGTTATGCTTTAATGTTCCTGCCCGGTGTTTTATTTTCTATCACCTTTGCTCTTGCCCCTATTTTTCTCTTTGAAAAAGGCAAAAATATTTTTGCTGCTATGCAGGAAAGTTGGAAATCGGCATTCGAAAATATACGGTTGTTGATTCCCGCTATACTGTTATGGCTTGCAGTAAAGCTGGTGTTAGCACTTGTGCTGGTAAGAATGCCCGACATTCTGATGTCAACATTGGGTAATTTATTATCGGCCATACTGCTGATTTATCTATTCCGCCTGTATATGCTGATTAAGCCACAAAATAAAGCCGCAAACAGCTTGTAATAGCCCCTAGATAATACTTATCCCCTCACTACAGTAGTGAGGGGATAAGTAGTGAGGGGATATATGCCTTTCGCCTGTCACTTTTGCCTTTCAAATTGTAGCCTTTTTGGCTGCATTCACTTACCCTTCTTGTGTTTCCTCAACCTGCCGCTTACTTTGAATCAAACGAATAGCAAAGTAGAGATCGGGCACTATAATCAAGTCATCATCACTGCGGCTGAGTTTATTTTGTTCAATCCAGAGATTCAGTTCTGTCCTGCGGCCCGCCAATACTAATGTCACACCTTTCTCTTTTAATTCCGAGATCAATTCATCCAACGCAGCAAATACACTGACATCATCATAGGTAAAACTGACAGCAGCATCGACCACCAGCCATGTCGGACGATTTAATGCACTATCCACATGCTGCAAAATCCGTTTTTTGAAATATCCGACATTGAAATAAGTTAAGGGAGAATTAAAGCGATACATCATAATGCCATCAACAGGCTTGATATCATTATCTTGATGGATGGAACGTACCATGCCTTGGTCATTGACTCCCAACAATTGGTCTGACGGCCGGAAAATAATACGCAAGAATTGCAATAATCCCAGCAAAACAGCAAAACCGATGCCATCGATAACACCTACCAGTAAGACTGCAACCAATGTGAAAATTGAGAGTATAAAAGCCTGACGATTACGTTTCCGATACGCCCAAATATTCTTTAACCCCAGCAGAGACCATGCAGAAAATATTAAAACGATCCCCAATGATGACAAAGGAATATGCATCAGTAATTCTGTCATAAACAATAATACTAACAGGATAGTGCTGGCGGAAATGACAGAGACCATTTGCGTCTTACCACCAATCGCATCATTGACTGCCGTCCGGCTACCGGCGGCACTGACAGCAAATCCCTGTGATAATGACGAAGCAATATTCGCTATACCCAGCGCCCTGAGTTCTAAATCCGCATCAACTTGATAACCATTTTTGCTGGCAAAACTACGGGCTGTCATCATAAAACTGACAAAACTGATTACTGCAAGGTTAATCGAAGGAACAACCAAATCACGCAAGATGCCAAGTTCAAATTCAGGCATAGGAACGATGGGTAAGCCATTTCCCAGATTACCCACTATCTGGATACCATATTGCTCAACCTCAAACTGCCAACTGAGGTAAATTGAGACTATCATTGCCACTAGTGGCGCAGGCCAACTGGGCCGGAAAAAAAGTACACAGAGCAAGACCAGCAATGTTATTGCAGACATCCCTACTGTCGGCCAATGCGATTCCAATAAATTATGGGGAAGTTCAATTAATCGTTCTATCAGTTCTGTTGGCAAACCGGACAAGCCAAAAACTTTAGAAAGCTGATCGGCTATAATGGTAATGGCCACACCGTTTATAAAACCTTTCAAAATGGGACGGGATAAAAAATCCGCAAATGCACCCAGTCGAAAATGGCTTGCCAGAATACACCAAAAACCCGTCATCAATGTCATTACAATCGCAAGCTGCCAACGAACATATTCATTTCCCAGCGCCAATGGTGCAACAGCAGCGGCAATAACAGCGCAGGTTGCTGCATCTGGTCCAACAATCAACTGTCGGGAAGTTCCAAACAATGCATAAGCAAACATCGGTAAAATGCAGGCATACAAACCAACAATAGCGCTGACACCCATTAATTCAGCATAAGCAATCGCTACAGGCAATGCGACCGCAGCAACAGAAAGGCCAGCCCGCATATCATAGCTAAGATATTCCTTACGATAATGGCAGAGACTCCCCAAACCCGGCATCCAACGAAGTAATCTTTCCCACATCATGACTTTTATGTCCTTTCGTGAAAATGGAGTTCAGTATAATGCGGTGTAAGATAGAAACTCTCAAGCCTTCCCCCGCTATTGCTCAGTTTTTAGTTCACTATGTTAAAATTCTATAAATAGATGAAAAATGTTTTTATCCGATAAATAAACCATTTCATTGAGATCTGATACACTCTGGCTCAAATTCAAGAACATGCCATCATCGGCATCACAATGGGTTCAAATTATGAAACAACTTTTAGACTTTTTGCCATTAGTCGTTTTCTTTATCGTTTACAAGATGTATGACATTTTCTATGCTTCTGGTGCCTTGATTGCAGCCACAGGATTAGCCGTTGTCATTACTTATCTGCTTTATCGTAAAGTCGAAAAGTCTTCCTTGATTACATTTGTCATGGTTGCTGTCTTCGGTACACTGACTCTGGCCTTCCACAGCGATCTCTTCATTAAATGGAAAGTGACTGTCATTTATGCCATTTTTGCGCTGGTTCTGCTTTTCAGCCAATGGGTCATGAAAAAACCTCTTATCCGGAGAATGCTAGGCAAGGAATTAAAATTACCTGATTTTGTCTGGAATAAACTGAACATGGCTTGGGCTATCTTTTTTATCGTTTGTGCGCTGGCAAATATTTATGTCGCTTTCTGGCTACCTCAGGATATTTGGGTAAACTTTAAAGTGTTCGGGCTAACGGCATTGACACTGGTTTTTACTGTACTGAGTGTGATATATATCTACCGTCATCTGCCTCGCGAACAACAATAATGTAATGACCTTCATATGGATACCTGCTGGAACCACCAGCAGGTATTGTTATTTTCACCAAATAAAGCAAGTTTTCTCATGACACAACAACAATGCTTACCAAACGGAGAATTGGTTCTCCGTACACTGGCCATGCCCGCTGATACCAATGCCAATGGAGATATTTTCGGGGGCTGGCTGATGTCTCAAATGGATATTGGCGGCGCAATTCTGGCAAAAGAGATTGCACTGGGACGCGTAGTAACTGTTAGCGTGAATGGCATCAGTTTTCTGAAACCGGTTGCGGTAGGTGACGTCGTATGCTGTTATGCCCGTTGTCTTAAAACGGGAAATTCATCAATCACTATTCATATTGAAGTTTGGGTGAAAAAAGTGGCTTCCGAACCCGTTGGGCAGCGTTATCGTGCAACCGAAGCGGTTTTCACCTATGTCGCTGTTGATGAAAATAACTCTTCACGACCTTTGCCTGAAGGGAAAAGACATTTCAAACTGGAAAGCAGTGATTCAGAGTAACGATTGGTTAGAAAAGTGACTAACTTGTAAATTAAAGGGTACATCTTTTGTTGTACCCTTTCTTATAGTTCTTCATATATTGTTCCTATTTTTGGCTTTCGTACAATGGAATCTGAACGATACTGAATACACCCAATGAATTTCAAGATGTAAATCTTAATAACAATGAAAAATGAAAGTTTATGATGAAATCAGGGGAATAATTTTCACCTTCCCCTGATTTGGGAAGAAATATTTAAGTAAGTTAACTTTGTGAAATACCCGTTATTTTAAACTCGATAGTGGTAATGTATCCCGTTGCCGGCATTTTTTCATAACGCCATTTTCTCATCACTTTCTTCACTTCACGTTCGAAAACATTCTTGGGATTTGAAGCAATAATCTTGATATTTTTAACTCTGCCATCTTCATCAATATCATATTCCACCTTCACCGAACCCTCAGTACCCAACTGCTGGGCTCTGGATGGATAAACAGGATCTGGTCTACTCAATGCCCTTGGCCCGCTTTGTACTTTAACGTTGTCATTAATGACAGAGTCAGCGGGTTTCTGATCGTTTAGGTTTTTTGTCATCTGAGAATCCTGATCAGAAGTCGGTTTCAGCGGTTGTTCTGAAATTTTCTCTGTTGGCTTAGACTCTTTTTTGACAATTTTTTTCACTTCAGGTTTTTTTTCCGGTTTAGGCAGAGCAATTTTCGCAATAGGTTCAGGCTCGGGTTCGGGTGCCGGAGGCTCAGGGGCTGATTCAGGCATCGCTGCTTCTGAAACCGGGGCCTCTTCAGCAGCCAACTGTATCATGGCAACAGACATGGGAGCAGCGGCTTCAAATCGCTTTTCAGACTTCATAATATGGAAAAGCACCGCAGCAATAGAAATATGTAAACAAACAGCAAGTAGTAATGGCCAATGTATCCAACGCATAAGAGAATTCTTGATTAGCAGCATGATATACCCGTCGTCTTTCAAGTTGCAGCTTTGTTGGCTATGTTCTCGGGGATCCGTTCCCTCGCCATTGAGCTGCTTCTTGAAATCTATTGGTATAGTCAGTTTTCAGATTACTATTAGTTTAAATGCAAATGACTATCATATTCAATAATGATTCGAAAACATATACACCTGTTTCGCTGTAACTCTAAGTTCATTGGGTGTATATCATGCTGCCTATCACGTTAAAGACATTCTAAATTCTGGACAAACAGGGTTGATCTGCGACGATTGCAATCGTCTGTTTTACGGATTTTATATATCCGAAGATTACGGCGAGATTGGTCTTCCAACCAGCGACGACGGCGACGGATGCTTTGACGAAGCATTCTCCAGCGCCCTACTTCATGCCTACTGTGTTTCATAAGATATTTTCCAGATTAGTTCTCTCATGGAGATGAATTGTATTATTCTTAATCTTCACGATCAGTGATGTCAACTAATTAGCAGTCTGACACAGATTAGGTTGATAGTTTGTCAAAATTTCTAGAAACTTGCGGTAACGACGGTGTGAAATTTTTATATACCCTATCCTGGTAGGGATTATGACAAATAAAATAGCCTAATGGATAGGCTCTCTAATAAACGGGATTGATTGCCACATATGACAACCTTTTATTCTGTACTGAGCTGGATGGCGATTTTCTTATACTGGTTGATTATTGCGGGTATTACTATTCGCGTTTTAATGAAACGCCGCCCAGTGACATCAGCAATGACTTGGGTACTCATTATTTACATTCTACCTTTAGTGGGAATCGTTGCTTATCTGTCATTCGGCGAATTGCATCTTGGTAAACGCAGAGTCGAACAAGCTAAACAAATGCGTTCATCTGTTGCAAAATGGCTGACAGAGTTAAGAAAATCCCCTTTCATTTTTGCCAATGAAAATAGTGAAGTTGCCACGCCACTATTCCAATTGTGCGAACGTCGTCAGAAAATCAAAGGCGTCAGAGGCAACAAAATGCAATTAATGACGTCTTATGATAATTCCCTGAAAGCCATTATTCATGATATCGAAAATGCCAAATGCAGTATTGAGATGGTGTTTTATATATGGCAATCAGGAGGATTGGTTGATCAAGTCACTGATGCCCTGATGCGTGCCGCTAAACGCGGAGTTAAATGTCGAATTATGGTGGATTCAGCAGGGAGCTGGCAATTTTTCCGTAGCCCTTATCCTGATATCATGCGTAAGGCTGGCATTGAATTTGTCGAATCACTGAAAGTTAATATTTTCCGCCTGTTTTTACGCCGTATGGATTTACGCCAGCACAGGAAAATTATTCTGATCGATAATCATATTTCATACACAGGCAGCATGAATATGGTTGACCCGCGATTTTTTAAACAAGATGCAGGTGTCGGTCAGTGGGTCGATATTATGGTAAGAATGGAAGGTCCGGTCACTGCCACTCTGGGCATTATCTACGCTTTCGACTGGGAAATGGAAACAGGCAAGCGCCACCTTCCTCCTCCTCCTGACACCATCATCATGCCTTTCGAACAAGCCAGCGGGCATACCGCGCAGGTTATTGCTTCCGGGCCGGGCTTTCCTGATGAATTGATCCAGCAATCCTTGATGACCGCTATTTTTGCCGCTCGGGAGCAACTTATTCTTACCACACCTTATTTTGTGCCCAGTGATGATTTAATGCATGCTATTTGTACGGCTGCCATGCGCGGTGTTGATGTCAGCATTATTGTGCCAAGCCAAAATAATTCATTTCTTGTTCGCTGGGCCAGCCGCGCATTTTTTACCGAGTTATTGGAAGCAGGCGTAAAAATTTATCAATTTGAGGATGGACTGCTGCATACCAAAAGTGTTTTGGTCGATGGGCAGCTCAGTATGGTTGGCTCAGTGAATTTGGATATGCGTAGTTTATGGCTGAATTTTGAAATCACAGTCGTTATTGACGATGAGCATTTTGGCAGTGATTTAACATTAGTCCAGCAAGACTATATTATGCGTTCAACCCTGCTTGCAAATAATGCATGGGAGAAGCGACCTGTTTGGCACCGGATTCTTGAACGTGTCTGCTACTTCTTTAGCCCTCTTTTGTAATTCATAATAGAAAAAAATTTATCATTATTATCTGTTAATATATTCCATAGCCCCGTTATGACTATTGGGGCTATTCATTCAATATAGAACATGTTTTAATTTCCTAATGTGATTAATCTCGGACAATGCCATCATGGAAAATCAATCGACACATTCTATGCAATTAGATTTAAATAACCGAATGACTCAAGATGAAGCGCTTGAAAAAGCCTACGATATCTTTTTGGAACAAGCTCTCTCTAATCTCGATCCGGCTGATAGTCTATTGTTTAACTTACAATTTGAAGAACGGGGCGGCGCTGAATTATTGGAACTTTCAGAAGTCTGGTTTGAACATGTTGATTTTGATTTAAACCCGGATTTTTTTTCTGAAGTCATTATTGGCTTAGCAGAATCGGACTATGCCGAAATTGATGATATCTTTGCCCGCATATTGATCTGCCGGGAAAAATCTCACCCTATCTGCCACATTATATGGAAAAAATAAAATATAAGCTTTTTCCTGAATCTCTTACTGACCGATAAAAATGCCCTCATGATACGAGGGCATTGAATTTATATTCGTGACAACGTCACATGAGTTTTTCCCCATGCTTCCGGCTATAGTGGATCCACTTTAAGGCAAGACACCGCATGTTTAAAACTGCCCTCTAGCAATGGGCGGGTCTTGGCACATTCAGCATCAGCCAGCGGACAACGAGTACGGAATACGCATCCAGATGGCGGATCAATCGGCGAAGGAAGCTCTCCTTCCAACAATTCAATATGTTTGTTGCGTTCTTTGTCTGGATCAGGAATCGGTACAGCAGACATAAGTGCGCGGGTATAAGGATGCAACGGGTTGTGATAAACCTCATCGTAGGTTCCCAGCTCCACCGCATTCCCCAAATACATCACCAGTACGCGATCTGATATATGTTTCACTATCGACAGGTCATGTGCGATAAATATCAGGGAAAGCCCCATTTCACGCTGTAATTCCTGCAACAAATTAACTACCTGCGCCTGAATGGAAACATCCAGTGCAGAAACAGGTTCGTCACAGATAACTAATTTAGGTTCAAGGATCAGGGCCCGGGCAATGCCAATGCGTTGGCACTGCCCTCCCGAGAATTCATGGGGATAACGGTTAATCAGGTTAGGCAACAAGCCTACCTTCATCATCATCTGTTTGACTTTTTCTTTTATTTCCCCAACTTTCATCTTAGGGTAATAGGTTCTCAATGGCTCTGCGATAATATCACCAATGGTCATACGCGGGTTCAGCGATGCCAGGGGATCTTGGAAAATCATCTGGATATCGTTGCGAATATCCCGCCATTGTTTGTCATTGATCTCCAACAAATTTTGCCCAAGCCAACTGACTGAACCACCCGTGGCTTTCACCAGTCCAATCACCGCCCTTGCAAGGGTTGATTTTCCGCAACCAGACTCTCCCACGACTCCCAACGTTTCACCTTCATATAATCTTAAGGTGACACCATCTACCGCTTTTAAAGTCTGCGCAGGCTGCCAGAACCACTGTTTCCCATCTTTAATATTAAAGTAAACTTTGAGATCGTCGACTTCCAATAGGACTCGTTTTTCAGCTATTGTGCTCATACTAATTCCTCCTGGGGATGAAAGCAGGCACGCAAGCGCCCAAGGCCAAATTTATCCAACTGCGGTTCTTCGCGAACACAATGTTCAGTGGCAAATTGACAACGCGGCTGGAATGGGCATCCTTTCGGCAAGCGCAATAAGTTGGGAGGATTGCCTTGAATAGTCGTCAGTAATTCTTCATCACCATCCAAACGAGGGACGGCACTTAATAATCCGATGGAGTATGGATGCGTAGGATGGTAAAAGATATCACGTGCCGTACCGTATTCCATCGTTCTTCCCGCATACATCACCAAAACTTTGTCACAAATGCCTGCTACTACACCCAAATCATGAGTAATCATGATAATAGCGGTGTTAAACTCGTTTTTCAGTTCATTAAGTAAGGTCATGATCTGTGCCTGAACCGTTACATCCAGAGCGGTTGTCGGCTCATCGGCAATCAGCAGTTTAGGCTGACACAACAGCGCCATTGCTATCATGACACGCTGACGCATACCTCCGGAAAATTCATGCGGGTACATTCTCATGCGCTTACGCGCTTCTGGCATTTTAACAGCATCCAGCATACGAATGGATTCTTCAAACGCCTCACTTTTACTCATACCTTTATGCAGCATCAGCACTTCAGTTAACTGATCACCCGCTCTCATATAAGGATTAAGGGAAGTCATGGGATCTTGAAATATCATCGAGATCTCTTCCGCTCGCATTTGGTTTAATTCTTTTTCGTGCAAGTTAAGAATTTCTCGTCCATTGAAGGTCGCCGAACCGCTGACCATCCCGTTACTGGCCAATAATCCCATCAGCGCAAATGCTGTCTGTGACTTACCAGAACCCGATTCTCCCACGATCCCCAATGTCTCTCCTGCCTGTAAATCAAAGTTCAATTTATTCACGGCAGTCACGTTGCCATCAGGAGTACTGAACACGACATCCAGATCTTTCACTGCTAATAGTGTTTCAGTGTTTTTTGAAGTTTCTACGCTATTCATAGGCTCTCCTTAACGGTCTTTTGGATCGAGGGCATCACGCAGGCCGTCACCAATAAAGTTAAAACAAAACAGGGTCATTACCAGAAAGCCTGCCGGGAATAGCAGCAACCACGGAGCCACTTCCATTGAGTTGGCACCATCACTTAACAACGCTCCCCAACTACTGAGTGGTTCCTGAGTTCCCAAACCAAGGAAGCTCAGGAAAGATTCAAACAGGATCATACTGGGTACAAGCAATGAGGCATAAACCACCACAACACCCAAGACGTTTGGCACGATATGGCGTAAAACAATATAGCGGGTAGAGACTCCACCAACTAACGCGGCTTCAATGAATTCTTTGCGTTTTAAGCTCAATGTCTGACCACGGACAATACGCGCCATATCCAGCCATGACACCATGCCTATCGCAACGAAAATCAGAAGAATATTTTGACCGAAGAAAGTAACCAGAAGGATAACGAAGAACATGAATGGGAAGGAGTTTAGGATTTCCAGCAAGCGCATCATCATCATATCGATTTTACCACCGAGATAACCTGACGTCGCACCGTACAAAGTCCCAAACACTACGGCAATCAAGGCTGCGGCAATTCCGACCATCAACGAAATTCGTCCACCGATGGCAACTCGTACCAATAAGTCACGTCCTGATGAATCAGTGCCGAAATAGTGGCCGGATTCTGAATCCGGAGGCATCGTCATCATGTTCCAATCCGTGTCATCGTAAGCAAATTGGGACAGCATAGGTGCTAAAATCACAAATAATGTAATCACAAACAAGATACATAAACTCGTAATCGCCGCCTTGTTATGGATAAAACGGCGACGTGCATCCTGCCACAAACTGCGGCCTTCAATTTCCAGTTGCTCGGAGAAATTTTCCAGAGCTTCGCTATTTTTTTTATTTAGTAACATTGCGTGCTCCAGTCTTAGTAACGGATTTTCGGATCAATGACAGCATACAGCACGTCAACGATGGCATTAAACATGATGGTTAACCCTCCCACCAGAATCGTCAAACTGAGTACCAGTGAGTAATCACGGTTTAATGCACCATTAACAAACAATTGACCTAAGCCGGGTAAACCAAAGATCGTTTCGATGACCATAGAGCCTGTAATAATGCCGACGAATGCGGGTCCCATATAAGAGATCACAGGTAATAAGGCGGGTTTAAGGGCATGCCGGAAAATAATCTTGCGTAACGGTAAACCCTTGGCTCGTGCAGTACGAATAAAGTTGGAGTGTAAAACTTCTATCATTGAACCACGGGTAATACGGGAGATACTGGCTATATAAGAGAGGGAAAGTGCGACCATTGGCAAAAGCATATATTTAGGCGCCCCGCCATTCCAGCCTCCCCCCGGCAGCCATTTTAATATAATGGCGAATATCAGAACCAATAAGGGGGCAACCACGAAGCTGGGGATAACAACCCCCGTCATGGCAAACCCCATAACCGTGTAGTCCCATTTGGTATTCTGGTTTAACGCCGCAATAACTCCGGCACTGACACCAAATATCACTGCCATAACAAACGCTGCAAATCCCAATTTAGCAGAAACAGGCAAAGCTTCTGCAACCAGATCATTTACACTGTAGTCTTTATATTTGAATGAAGGGCCAAAATCCCCTTTGGAAAGTTGGATTAAGTAATTGAAGTATTGTTTATACATCGGGTCATTCAGGTGGTATTTCGCTTCAATATTTGCCATTACTTCCGGCGGTAACTTCCTTTCCCCTGTAAATGGGCTACCCGGTGCAAGCCGCATCATAAAAAACGAAATCGTGATGAGAATAAAAAGTGTCGGGATCGCCTCTAAACAGCGGCGTAAAATAAATTTTAGCATTGCCCGTTCCTAATTGTTTAGCCAAACCGTGGCCTTTAAATAACCTGACATTTAGGTGACCCGATAATGGGGCCACCTACTGATTCCTAGTGTTTTATTATGTATAGATCTTTGGTATGGAAGTTATCTAATGGATCTTTACCGGTATAACCACCGACATAAGGTTTTATTAAACGAGAGTTTGTATAGTAATAAATTGGAACAATCGCAGAATCTTTATCCAGTTGAGCATTGGCCTTAGCATAAATTTCAGCTCGTTCTTCATCATTTTCAACTTGAAGCGATTGTTTCATTAATGCGTCAAATTCTTTACTCTTATAGTGAGAAGTGTTGTTACTACTATTGGATAGCATAGGATTCAAAAACGTGGAGGCTTCGTTA
Organism: Xenorhabdus littoralis; assembly: GCF_033949345.1. Taxonomy (NCBI): domain Bacteria; kingdom Pseudomonadati; phylum Pseudomonadota; class Gammaproteobacteria; order Enterobacterales; family Morganellaceae; genus Xenorhabdus; species Xenorhabdus littoralis. The sequence goes on along the minus strand of NZ_VCDP01000010.1, from coordinate 81,088 downwards.
TAATCAGCGCACCATCCGGCGCGGGCAACGTCATAATTACCTTGATGACGGGAATCAAGAAACGTTTTCCACTCTTGGTTTTCAAGAGAAACGTCAACGCCGATATTCTTTTTCCAAACGGAAGCAGCTGCAATGGCTAATTTTTTATGTAGATCAGACGTGTTGTACAGCAATTTCATTTTCAGCGGGTTATCTTTGGTAAATCCGGCTTCTGCCAACAGTTTTTTCGCTTCTTCGTTACGCTGTTGCTGGTTTAACTTGGCATACCAGTCTGGTTTTTCATCTTTAAAATCCGCTATATATGGCGGAGTATAACCATAAGCAGGTATATCACCCTGATTTTTTACTTTATTAGTCAAAAGGTTTTGATCCATTCCCAATTTTAGTGCTGTACGTACTCGTGAATCGTTAAATGGTGGTTTTTCGTTATTGATTTCATAGTAGTAAGTGCACAATTTCGGATTTACACGTAATTGTTCGGGGATCTCTTTTTTCAGCTTTTGGAATAACTCAACGGGTAAATTGTCATAACTCATTTCAATTTCGCCGGAACGATAGCGGTTAACATCCGTTATTTCAGAAGAAATTGGTAAGACAGTGATCTGATTAATGACTGTATTTTTATTATCCCAATAGTTCGGGTTTCGTTCGAAAACAAGGCGTTCATTAATCACCCAATTTTTTACTTTATAAGCACCATTACCAACAAAATTCTGGGGCTGTGTCCATCTTTCTCCATATTTTTCTACCGTTGCACGATGGACGGGTGATGTACTTGTATGGACAAATAACTTGACCAGATAAGGAACAGGCTCACTTAATGTTAATTGTAATGTATGATCATCTAATGCTTCCACACCCAACATTTCGGGTTTTTGTTTGCCTCTGATGACATCATCAACATTAAGAAGATGAGCATACTGCATAAAACTTGCGTAAGGGGATGCTGTATTTGGGTCGACTAATCGACGGAAGCTGTAAGCAAAATCCTCTGCAGTGACAGGAGCACCATTAGACCATTTAGCATCTTTGCGTAAATGGAATGTCCAGACTTTAAAATCGGGTTGATGCTCCCAACGTTCTGCCACGCCGGGGATAATTTTGCCGTCGGGCTCATTAATCACCAACGTTTCAAACAAATCACGAGCGATGTTGGATTCCGGTACACCTTCAATTTTATGCGGGTCCAATGATTGAGGTTCTGAGCCATTATTGCGGACCAGAACCTGTTTTGCAGCGTCTGCGAGTTGCACACCTGCAGGCACTTTCGCTGCAAAGGCCTGCATCCCTACCATCATACCCAGAGCTACTGTAATGCCAACAGCAAGTTTTTTCTTTGTTGTGTTCATCATCTTATTCTTACTCCAATTAATATCATCTGACTCGTTAAAGCCATATCCACGCATTGGGATGGTTATTATCCGTATTCAACAAGAACTTTTTTGTTTACAGCAAAACAATATTTTTGAAAATGATCAGTTATTCACTTTCTTAATATACAGATTCTTTAAATCAACATAATCAAGGGGATCTTTCCCTGTTATTCCTACAACCGTCGGACGGATCAGGCGCACACTGACACGGTAATAAACAGGTATCATTCCTGAATCTCTATCAAGCTGAGCTTCAGCCTGCTGATAAAGTGCCTTGCGGGTTGCATCATCTTTAGCGATAAGTGCCTGACTAAGATAATTATCAAAAGCCTCACTTTGATAGAAACCTGTATTGTTACTGCTATTTGACAATAACATATTCAGGAAAGAGGAAGGTTCGTTGTAATCGCCACACCATGTCGCTCTTGCAACATCATAATTTCCTTCATGGCGATTCTGGAGAGAGGTTTTCCACTCTTGGTTCTGCAACGTAACTTTTGCACCAATATTTTTCTGCCACATAGAAGCAGCAGCTATGGCTTGTTGTTTGTTCTGTTCTGATGTGTTGTACAGCAAGGTAAATTTAAGGGGATTGCTGGTATCGAAACCAGCTTCTTTCAATAATTCTCTTGCCCGCTGATTACGCTGTTCTTGTGTCCAGCTTGCCCATTCAGGGCTAATAGATAAACCGCCACCAATATAGGTCGGGGTAAAACCATACGCTGGAATTTGCCCCTGCCCCATAATTCTTTCCGTGATGATGTCTCGATCTAGACTCAATTTTATCGCTTCACGTACTCGTTTATCTTTAAACAACGGTTTTTGATTATTGATTTCATAATAAAATGTGCACAAGTAAGGTGAAATTTGCAATTGATCGGGGATATCCCGTTTCATTTTTTGGTACAAATCAGGCGGGATGGCACTATCAGTGATATCAATTTCTCCGCTACGATAACGGTTAACGTCACTGATCCCAGAAACGACAGGCAGGAAAGTACCTTTTTCAATAATGGATTCTTTATTATTCCAATAATGAGAGTTACGAGTTAAAACAAGTCGCTCATTAATTACCCAATCTTTCAATATATAAGCGCCATTGCCGATATAGTTTTCTGGCGATGTCCATTTGTTTCCCCATTTCTCAATGACATCCTGCCTGACGGGTTTCATCGGGGTATGACTCAACATATCAACCAAATAAGGCAGCGGCTGACTGAGTGTGACTTGGAAACGGCGTTCATCCAATGCCTTTACACCCAATTGTTCCGGTGTTTTTTTCCCTGTCAGGATATCATTAGCGTTCTGCACATAGGTATACTGCAAATAACTGATATAAGGAGAACCCGTGTTTGGATCAGCAAGACGACGCCAACTATAGACAAAATCCTGTGCAGTCACAGGCTTACCGTCGCTCCATTTGGCATCTTCGCGTAAATAGAACGTCCATACCTTATAACCTTCATTTTCCCATCTTTCTGCCACACCCGGCACAGTGTTGCCGTTTGCATCTGTTGTAACCAATCCTTCCAGCAAATTACGGATGATGCTCGTTTCTGGACCACCTTCAACCTTATGCGGATCCAGTGAAGTCACTTCAACACCATTGTTAACGGTTATTTCTTGTTTTTCGGCTAGTGTGACGTCAGATGGAACAACCGCAGCCAGACCCTGTGCAGCAGGAAACGATAATAAAACGATACTTGAAATCAACTGAGTCAACTTTGATGGTTTTTCTCTCATTTTTTGCTCCAATTTATAGATACCAAATGGATCGTTTTTAATCTATTAACTCCGATAATTTACTTGTTACGTTAGCAATCGGTAATTCATCTATTAAAAAGCTACACTTGCATAACAATTGTTATGGGTTTTTTATAAAAATATATTACAGCATGTAACTCCATTCGTTATCATTGTATACAATCCATTCACAAGAAGAATATAATATGTTGATAATAATCATTTTTATTTTACTTTCTTAGTGTGATAACCATAAAATGCCATTACAAAAGAAAATAAACATTATTTTAACAAATTGCAATCATCTCAGAGTAAAAACCCACCTTCATCACAAAATATCCACACAAGCCATCAGGCCGATAAGATTATTAAAAAAAACAGTGTAAAAAATTACAGTATTATTGGGGGGAAGTAGTAGACTAAATAGGAATAAAATATAAACAATGGTTTTGGGGAGATTATGCAGAAATTCTGTTGTTATGAATTGTACTTTAATCACTCTTTTTATAGTTAATATTAAACCAATTTACTCGTTATCTAAGTAAAATATTTAAGTAAAAAATTTCATCTTTTTATATTAACAAGTTAAACAAATACATAAGTTATCTTATCTATATTCAATAGATATGTAACTCTCTAATGTAATTGGCTAATGTAACTGGCTATGCAATTGGATGAGAGAAAATGGCTAATAAATCAGTAACCTGAAAGGTGATGGTTATGCCTCACAATAACCCAGGAAAGAGCGCTTTTGCTCCTATGACAATAAACTCAACACCCAACGACATTAACAATAATCCCATTATTCGAGTAATCACATTAATCCCGGTCTGGCCTAAAAATTTTACTAGCAAAGATGCCGAACGGAATAATAACCAACAACAAAAAGCAAACAACAGGCAGGTTAATGCCAATCCAAGATAATTTTGCCATCCCTGATAACGAGCACTCCATACCATGCAGGAACTAATCGCTCCCGGACCCGCCATCAGAGGTAAAGCCAATGGAACAACAGCAACGCTGTCCCTGACCGCAGCCTCTGATCTTTCCAGTTTATTTTGTTTATCTTCACCCAACTTACCATTAATCATTGATACTGCAATCGTAACTATCAGCATCCCACCTGCGATACGGAAAGAGTCAATAGAGATACCAAACACATAAAGGATAGAATCGCCGATCAATAATGAAATACATAAGATAATGGCAACAGACAGGTTTGCTATAAAATTAGTTTTATTACGTCCTACTATTGTCTGGTAATTCGTCATGCTAATAAAAACAGGTAAAACGCCAACCGGGTTCACTAACGCAAACAACCCCATAAAAAATTTAATATACCCAGAAATCCCCAGTAATGAGTCTCCCACGATCGGCCTCCTTCAATTTAAATAAATAAAATTTATAACACTACTTAAAAAATACAGTAAATGAGGATTTTTTCGTTACGTTAAATCAATTAATCCCGTAAATTCTGCCAGTAAATTTAATCTCGCCATAGAAAACATAATAAAATTAAGTTAATTAATTGGATTTTATTGGTTAAATAAATGTTTAAAGTCCCACCCAAATATCCACTAATCACCATTCTATGAAAACATGAGCTGAATTGAGTCAGCTTAATGTTTTCATGATCTAAATCACTATAAAAATACCTGCAACTGTTAATCTGTATCCAAGGTGGAAATTCAAGGAAATAAACTATTCCTATATGAATCATTTTGTTAATTAATTTTTTAAGGCAATTAGCTGTGAGCTTATTAATTTGTTAAAAGATGCTGTGATGTTAATCATTTATGAATACCGCCAATTGCCTTAAAAAATTTAACATTTATCAGGAGTAATTTTTATGGCTGTAACTCAGATTGCTGAACTCAATGAATTAGTTGCTCGTGTGAAAAAAGCTCAACACGAGTTTGCTGACTTTTCTCAGGAACAAGTTGACCGGATTTTCCGTGCTGCTGCTCTTGCTGCCGCAGACGCCCGTATTCCGTTGGCAAAATTAGCAGTGTCTGAATCTGGCATGGGAATTGTGGAAGATAAAGTAATCAAAAATCACTTCGCTTCTGAATATATTTATAACGCCTATAAAGATGATAAAACCTGTGGGGTTTTATCTGAAGATAATACTTTTGGTACCATCACTATTGCTGAGCCAATTGGCGTGATTTGCGGTATTGTTCCAACAACCAACCCAACATCCACCGCAATTTTCAAAGCACTCATCAGTCTGAAAACCCGCAATGGTATTATTTTCTCTCCTCACCCTCGAGCCAAAAAGGCAACAAATAAAGCAGCCGAAATTGTCCTGAAAGCAGCAGTTGAAGCAGGCGCACCAAAAGATATCATCGGTTGGATAGATGAGCCTTCGGTTGAGCTTTCAAATGCCTTGATGCACCATCCTGACATTAATCTGATTTTGGCAACGGGCGGCCCCGGCATGGTAAAAGCGGCCTATAGTTCTGGCAAACCAGCGATTGGTGTCGGTGCGGGCAATACCCCGGTAGTGATTGATGAATCAGCCGACATCAAACGTGCCGTCGCCTCTATTCTGATGTCCAAAACATTTGATAATGGCGTGATTTGTGCTTCAGAACAATCTGTCATTGTCGTTGATGAGGTTTATGAACAAGTCCGCGAACGTTTTTCAACTCATGGTGGATATCTCCTTCAAGGAAAAGAATTGAAAGCCGTTCAGGATATTATCCTGAAAAATGGCAACTTAAATGCCGCGATCGTGGGTCAGCCAGCAACAAAAATTGCTGAAATGGCGGGCGTCAGCGTTCCGGAGAACACCAAGATCCTGATCGGTGAAGTCACGCTTGTAGAAGAAGCTGAGCCCTTTGCCCATGAAAAACTATCCCCTCTGCTCGCCATGTATCGTGGCAAAGATTTTGAAAATGCGGTTGAAAAAGCAGAAAAATTGGTGGAAATGGGCGGTATTGGGCACACGTCATGTCTTTACACTGAACAGGATAATCAGGCTGAACGCATCAGGTATTTCGGCGATAAAATGAAGACAGCCCGCATTTTGATCAATACACCTGCGTCTCAAGGTGGGATCGGCGATTTATATAACTTCAAGCTCTCTCCTTCCCTGACATTGGGCTGTGGATCTTGGGGTGGTAATTCCATTTCCGAAAACGTGGGACCGAAGCATCTGATTAATACGAAAACTGTCGCTAAAAGAGCTGAAAATATGTTGTGGCATAAACTTCCAAAATCAATTTATTTCCGACGTGGCTCTCTGCCTATCGCCTTGGAAGAAGTCGCTACAGATGGCGCAAAACGCGCTTTCATCGTGACAGACCGTTTCTTATTTAATAACGGCTATGCCGATCAGGTTATCAATGTATTGAAATCATATGGCATAGAAACTGAAGTCTTCTTTGAAGTTGAAGCAGACCCGACGTTAAATATCGTCCGCAAAGGTGCTGAACAAATGCACCTGTTTAAACCAGATGTCATTATTGCTCTGGGCGGCGGCTCTCCTATGGATGCAGCCAAAATCATGTGGGTTATGTATGAGCATCCGGAAACCCATTTCGAAGAGCTGGCTCTGCGCTTTATGGATATCCGCAAACGTATCTATAAATTCCCGAAAATGGGCGTGAAAGCCAAAATGGTTGCTATTACGACAACTTCAGGTACGGGTTCAGAAGTCACTCCTTTTGCTGTTGTCACTGATGACATCACGGGGCAGAAATACCCGTTGGCAGACTACGCACTGACCCCCGACATGGCGATTGTCGATGCGAATCTGGTCATGGACATGCCAAAATCACTGTGTGCCTTTGGTGGTCTGGATGCTGTAACTCACGCACTGGAAGCCTATGTTTCTGTGCTGGCCAATGAATACTCTGATGGGCAGGCTCTGCAAGCACTGAAACTGTTGAAAGATTTTCTTCCCGCCAGTTATCATGAAGGAGCAAAAAACCCCGTGGCCCGTGAACGTGTCCATAATGCAGCGACGATTGCAGGTATTGCGTTTGCCAATGCATTTTTGGGAGTATGCCACTCTATGGCCCACAAACTTGGCTCTGAGTTCCATATTCCACATGGTTTAGCTAATGCCTTGTTAATCTGTAATGTGATTCGCTATAACGCTAACGATAATCCAACAAAACAAACCGCATTCAGTCAATATGATCGCCCACAGGCACGACGCCGTTATGCAGAAATTGCAGACTATCTGGGATTAACCGACTCAGGTGATCGTACTGCTGCCAAAATTGAAAAACTGCTGGGCTGGTTGGAAGAAATGAAATCTCAGTTAGGCATTCCTGCATCCATTCGTGAAACAGGTGTTCAGGAGGCTGATTTTTTAGCGAAAATCGACAAACTGGCAGAAGACGCATTTGACGACCAATGCACGGGAGCCAATCCACGTTACCCGTTAATTTCAGAGTTAAGGCAACTGCTGTCGGATTCATTTTATGGTCATGAATTCACAGAACAGACCATATCTCAGGAGATTGGTAAACAAAATAGGAAAAACAATAAGAAATAATAATAGATAATAAGCTGATGTAACTTAAAAGGCGTTGGATTATCCTGACGCCTTTTTTATTATTTCATTTCTCTGGCTTAATGATTATACCCCATCAATTTCAGATTGCGGCGTATTAAACCTTCTTTGCTTTAGCTTCACGAATAACGTCAGTATAGTGTCTGCGACACACGGAGACGTATTTTTCATTACCACCAATATCAACCTGGGCGCCGTCATAAACAACGTCCCCACCGCTCCCAAAACGCAGCACATGACTGGCTTTTCTTCCGCAGTGACAGATTGTTTTCAACTCTATCAATTTATCAGACCAAGCAAGAAGATATTGGCTTCCTCTAAATAATTCTCCCTGAAAATCTGTTCGTAAGCCATAACAAAGAACAGGAATATCATCATAATCTACAACCTCACAAAGCTGCTCAACGTGTTCTTTCGTCAAGAATTGGCACTCATCAATCAAAACACAATGGACTTTTTCCGCCTCATTTTCACTTCGGATAAGCTCAGCAATATTTGTTTTTGGTGAAAATAACAAAGCTTCAACGGATAAACCAATACGGGAACTGACCTTTCCTTTACCAAATCGAGTATCAATTTCTGCTGTAAAGATCAGCGTTCTCATTCCTCTTTCGTTATAGTTATAAGAAGACTGCAATAAGGAAGTTGATTTCCCTGCGTTCATGGCAGAATAATAAAAATAAAGCTGAGCCATTGGCCCGTCCATCCTCTTGTCAAATTAATCAGGTGATATATCGCCGGCAGTTTACCATAAATTCTGATTGAGATTATCCTTTGCTATTACTAAATAGGTGATAGCAGAAAGAAATTAGAGTGAATAAAAAAAGATTATTTTCATGATAATCATCACATTTATGTATATAAAATCAGCGCTATAAACACCTTCTGCATGACAAATGAACAAAATTAACATCAGAAAGAAATAGTTATTTTTTCTACCAAACTTTGCATATTAATAATCATAGCGGTTTACTTTTGTTCAATCCACCCCACTATAATCATAACTAATGGATTACCCATAAAAAAACTTTCATCCTACACTCAGACTTCAAATTATTTTCAGAAGAACAGTTAACACTTCTTACAGATTGACTATAAATTAGTTTTATACGCTGTCGATTATCCCTTACTCAACTTTACAGTAATCCCCTTCAAAGCTTATTGAGAAATGATAAACCCAATAGCAGAATTAAAACGCAATATATCGATTCTCAAAAAAATTGCATTTTAAAATGTGATATTTTAGCCCGAGAAAGTAAATTCACTATTGCAGAAAATAAAATAGCATTCTATTATTATCCCTACATCAGCTATCATCATTATAATTTGAGACCAGGACAATGAGCGAAAATTTAAAATCCTTAAATAACATCCGTACCTTGCGCGCGCAAGCAAGAGAATGTGAACTGACTACTTTAGAAGAAATGCTGGAAAAACTTACGACTGTTGTTGAAGAACGTCGTGATGAAGAAAGCCAAGCTCGTGCACAAATAGAAGAGCGTACACGTAAAGTTCAAGAATACCGTGAAATGCTGGAAAAAGACGGTATTGAATTAAGTGACTTACTGGACGCTTTAAGTGGTAAAGCTACCAGCAAATCTAAACGTGCTGCTCGTCCAGCTAAATATTCATACGTTGATGAAGAAGGTGAAAACAGAACTTGGACTGGCCAAGGTCGTACACCTGCTGTAATCAAAAAAGCAATTGATGAAGAAGGCAAAAAACTGGAAGATTTCCTTATCTAATCAGTTGCTTTGTACATTTAATAACAAAAATACCCTTGGTAGGGTATTTTTGTTTATGGTTAATATAAATAACTAGGTTAATTACTGGCTGATGTAGAAACACTGTGAGTTATATTAATAGCCAAGTCGCTTTCATATTCTCAACGTGCTAAAAAAGAATTTAACACTACCTTAGTTTTTTATTAACATATACTTATAAAAAGGAGCTAAATGCTCCTTTTTTTTTGTTTTCACTGTGGTTATTTCTGATAAAAATCCAAATACCAATCGACGAACCGTTTTACCCCTTCCTGCACCTGAGTATCGGGTAAAAAACCAATCTTATCGTAAAGTGCACTGGAATCTGCACACGTTGATAACACATCGCCATCCTGAATTTCCATAAAGTTTTTCCTTGCCTCAATCCCTAATGAGGATTCGACAGCTTTAATAAAATCACCCAGTTTGGTCGGCTGACCATTACCAATATTGTAAATACGATATGGCGCAGAGCTGGCAGATATTTGTTCATCTTCAACTGACCAATTTTCATTGGCAGTAGGAATAACATCCTGCAATCTGATTATAGATTCAACAATGTCATCAATATATGTGAAATCCCTCACCATATTGCCATGATTGTAAACATCAATTGACTGACCTTCTAACATGGCTTTAGTAAATTTGAATAAAGCCATATCTGGGCGACCCCATGGCCCATATACGGTAAAAAAACGCAACCCTGTGGTTGGAAGGTTATAAAGATGAGAATAGCTGTGAGACATTAGCTCATCAGCTTTTTTCGTTGCCGCATATAAAGAAACAGGATGATCAACAGAATCATCAGTGGAGAATGGTTGCTTTTTATTTAGTCCGTATACTGAACTTGAGGATGCATATAATAAATGTTCTACTCGATTATGACGACATCCTTCAAGAATATTGATATGACCGACGATATTGGCATCGATATATGCCATTGGATTTTGTATTGAATAGCGTACACCCGGCTGAGCACCCAAATGGATCACTCGCTGAAATTGATGTTTAGTAAACAATTCTGGAATAGCAACTCTATCGGCCAGATCTAATTTTTCGAATTTAAAATTTGAATAAGGGAGTAATAAATTTAATCTCGCCTGTTTTAAATTAACGTCATAATAATCATTGAGGTTATCGATACCGACAACTTCATGACCCATATTCAATAACCGCTGGCTGACATGAAAGCCAATAAAACCAGCGGAACCTGTCACTAAAAATTTCATATCACAACTCAAATAACCGGATTAATAGAGGCACCACGACCAATACCATAGTAAGTAAATCCGCGCAATTGCAAGCGTTCAGGATCGTAAAGATTACGTCCATCAAAAATCACAGGGGTTTTCAATGAATCCTTAATCACATCAAAATCAGGTGCTCTGAAATTTTGCCACTCGGTGCAGATAATCAGAGCATCAGCGCCTTTCAGTGCCGCTTCTTTTGTTCCCATGAGAGATAAATCATCACGCTGGCCATAAATACGCTGGGCTTCCTGCATCGCTTCGGGATCATATGCCTGTACTTTCGCACCACATTCCCATAACGTTTCAATCAATACGCGGCTTGACGCCTCACGCATATCATCTGTATTAGGTTTAAATGACAGTCCCCAGATAGCGAATGTTTTGCCTGATAAATCATTACCGAAATGGCGTTTTACAAAAGTAGGCAATTTGCTTTTTTGTTTTTCATTAACCAATTCGACTGCCTGAAGAATTTTTGGGGTATATCCAATTTGTTCAGAAGTCCGGATCAATGCCTGCACATCTTTCGGGAAACATGAACCGCCATATCCACATCCGGGATAGATAAAATGATATCCGATTCGTGAATCAGAGCCGATCCCCTGACGTACATTTTCAATATCCGCCCCCAGCATCTCTGCCAAGTTGGCGATTTCGTTCATGAAACTGATTTTTGTTGCCAACATGCAGTTAGCTGCGTATTTAGTCAGCTCCGCACTACGGATATCCATAACTATCATACGATCATGATTGCGATTAAATGGCTCATACAGCTCACGCATGACATCAATCACATTATCGTTATCACAACCAATGATGATGCGCTCAGGTCGCATACAATCGGCAACTGCTGCACCTTCTTTCAGGAATTCAGGATTGGAGACGACATCAAAGGGAAGTTCTACATTACGTTGCGTTAATGTTGTTTGCATCACTGCCCTGACTTTATCAGCCGTGCCCACTGGCACGGTTGATTTGTCGACAACCACTTTGTAACCATCCATATTTTCCGCAATAGTGCGAGCTACGGCAGTGACATATTTCAGGTCAGCTGAGCCATCTTCATCGGGAGGTGTTCCTACTGCAATAAACTGTAATTTGCCATGTGCAACACCGGCTTTAGCATCCGTTGTGAAATTTAGACGCCCTTCAGCATGATTTTTCTTTACCAAGGGTATCAAACCGGGTTCAAAAATAGGGATTTGACCATTCTTCAGGTTCTCGACTTTTTTTGCATCAACATCAACACAAAGAACATCATGACCGACTTCCGCAAAGACGGTTGCTTGAACTAAGCCTACGTAGCCAATACCAAATACAGTAACTTTCATATCACACCTTAAATTACGAGTAGATTATTTTTCAATCTTATTTTGTAAAGCCATAACCCAGTCCGTGAATGATTTGCCCAGTTCCTTATGTCTCATGCCATATTCAACAAATGCCTGCATATAACCTAATTTATTGCCACAATCATGGCTGCGCCCCTGCAAATGATAAGCCTCAACGGGTTCTTTTTCCATCAGCATAGCAATAGCATCCGTCAGCTGTATTTCATCCCCGGCTCCCGGTGCTGTCTTCGCTAATAATGGCCAGATCTTTTCAGATAATACATAGCGACCAACGATAGAAAGATTTGATGGGGCTTCTTCCGGTTTCGGCTTTTCAACAACACGAGCAATAGGTTTGCTATCACCTGGCTGTAACTCTTCACCCATGCAATCAACAATGCCATAATCCGAAACACTTTCTACAGGAACAGGTTCGACCAGAATCTGACTTGCCCCACAGCTATTAAAGCGTGACAACATTTCGCTCAAATTATATTTTGATAAATCCGTGCTGTGCTCATCCAAAATGACATCCGGCAGAATAACAGCAAACGGTTCATCACCAATAAGTGGCTTAGCGCATAACACGGCATGCCCCAATCCTTTGGCAATCCCCTGACGGGTTTGCATGATAGTCACATGATTTGGGCAAATTGACTGCACCTCCTCCAATAACTGACGTTTGACCCTTTTCTCAAGAATGGCTTCCAGCTCAAAACTGGTATCAAAATGGTTTTCTATAGAGTTCTTGGATGAATGTGTAACCAGAATAATTTCGTTAATACCCGCTTTAATACATTCATTGACGACATACTGAATAAGGGGCTTATCCACCAAAGGAAGCATTTCTTTAGGAATGGCTTTAGTGGCTGGCAACATCCGGGTTCCCAAACCAGCAACGGGTATAACAGCCTTTTTTACCTTTTTGTTTATTACTGACATTACATTGTCTCCTACTGCTATGTTATCACTGATAAAATCCTATACAGATTAAACAATAGCACTAACTCTATGAAAAAATTATGTGTGTGAAAAAAATCGTACCCGAAAAAATAATGCGCAAGAGTATACCAGTTAATTCAACCGTATATATAGTATATGGGTTTCTAATCACACTTACATGATTCAATATTTAGTATCACCATAGGATGATACATAAATGTTATAAAACCATAGACAAAATGATGGATAAAACATCAGTTTTATTTAATTTTTTATCTTATTTCTTTCTGAAATTTGATTTAAATCACCACCCGTTTCCATAAAGGTAGCTCTTACCAAACATTGCGAGCTTCGCCTATATTCAAGTATCATTAGTCGATAATAGTTCAATAATAGGCCAGTGCTATTTACGCTCTTACATGCCTTTTCAATATTGCTCATATTAATAGCAACCACTTTTAATAACCGGAGTTATTTTGACAAAAATGTGTCCCTGCGGCAGCAGAGCAGATTTTGCTCATTGCTGTAATCTCTATATCGAAAATCACCATCCCACACCCAATGCCGAATCATTGATGCGTTCCAGATATAGTGCTTACGTTACACAAAATGCAGATTATCTTATCGCAAGTTGGCATCCTGATTGTCAGGCTGAAAATTTCCGTTCAGAAATAGAACAAAGTTTCGTGGGTGTACAATGGTTAGGATTAAATATCCTCGAAACAAACCAAGGTGAACATAATAATGAAGCCTATGTCGAATTTTCAGCTTGCTTTATTGAACAAGGGAAGCAAGATAGACAATTGGTTCATGAGCGCTCACGTTTTTTGCGGATTAACCAACATTGGTTTTATATCGATGGTATTCGTCCTCAATTAGGTCGTAATAGCCCTTGTCCATGTGGTTCAGGCAAAAAATACAAGAAGTGCTGCGGTTAAATCATTATCTAATATCAAACACAATAATTCACACACAGTGAAGAAAATTTGAGGATCTCGTAATCCATGCAAAACGCAAACATACAAAAAAAAATCTTGCGGACAATTTGTCCTGATGCCAAAGGATTAATCGCAAAAATCACAAACATTTGTTACAAACATCAATTAAATATTGTTCAAAATAATGAGTTTGTAGATCATCTCACCGGACGTTTTTTTATGCGTACAGAGCTGGAAGGTATTTTCAATGATGAAACACTTCTGGCGGATTTGGATGACGCTCTACCCGCAGGTTCAAACCGTGAGTTAAATACTGCTGGCCGTCGTCGCATTGTTATCATGGTGACGAAAGAAGCACATTGTATTGGTGACATTTTGGTAAAAAGCGTCTACGGTGGGCTGGATGTCGAAATTGCTGCTGTTATCGGTAACCATACGATCTTGCAACAATTGGTTGAGCAATTCGGCATTCCATTCCATCACATCAGTCATGAAGGTTTAACCCGCGATCAGCATGATGAAGCGCTGATGGCTCAGATTGACCAATATAAACCTGACTATGTTGTACTCGCTAAATATATGCGGGTTTTAACACCAGCATTTGTTCAGCATTATCCGAATCAGATAATCAACATCCATCATTCATTCTTGCCTGCATTCATCGGAGCACGGCCTTATCATCAGGCTTATGAACGTGGTGTGAAGATTATTGGCGCCACGGCTCATTATGTAAATGACAATCTGGATGAAGGTCCAATCATCACTCAGGATGTGATAAATGTGGATCATACTTATACTGCTGAAGAGATGATGCGGGCAGGCCGGGATGTTGAAAAGAATGTACTGAGTCAAGCATTACACTGGGTCTTTTCTCAACGCGTTTTTGTATATGGCAACCGTACCGTTATTCTTTGATAAAACGTTTGGTCATAGAGCGCAACTTGATCTAAAGGTTTAAAAAACCATCGATTGAAACTTTATTTTCAATTAACTACTTTACAGCGGCGGCTTATTTGATATTATGCCGTCCGCTGCTAACGACAGCGTACAATGCAAAATCTGGTGGGGTTCCCGAGCGGCCAAAGGGAGCAGACTGTAAATCTGCCGTCACAGACTTCGAAGGTTCGAATCCTTCCCCCACCACCATCAAAGAATGACTCCTAAATTTCCAACAAACAAATAATCAAATAATCAAACCAACATATAATTTTTTGGGGAAGGACGAGAACCTTCGACCAAGGTTCGAACTGAGCGCAGCGAAATAACAATAAGAACAATGCATATAAGCAATGCATATAAACAATACATATAAACAATACGCACAGTTCATTGTCTGAAAGGACGGGCAACGAGTAAATTAATATTTCGGAATAAATACACATGGATGAGTATCAATAGCGGAGCTAGAGGGACTGATAAGTTCGCTCCGCTTATGCAATCGGTTACTCCATATCGCTGACAGAGTCGATGAAACGATTTAACACGCTTGAGTGAGATTTCGATTTGTAAACATAACACTGACTAATTGCATCAGGTCGTAGTATCGGCATAAAGCCTAAACTTTCTCCCTCTTCCAGCGCACCGGAGTGGGAATCTGTAATAAAAATATAATCGGTTGATTGAATGAAATTAAGGCAGCATTCTATATTATCCATCTGCCTAATATTGACTTTCTCTCCATTTTTTACCATTTCCTCTTCCAAATTTTTAATCAAATTACCTTTATAGAGGACTGGATCACATAACCATGTTCTCTTTTTCAGCAATTGAGTAAAATCTCCATGAACTTCGTCTAATAATTCTTTACGGCAGCAGATCCCCAAATTTGGTCCATCAATTTTCCGTACAAGACTAAATCTATCACTAAGTACTTTTTCTGAAGTTAAAATTATCGTATTACCCTCATAATCAACTATTTCATCAATGTTATCATAACTGAAGCGTAATATATTAACTTGAGCGTTATTTCTTTCCGCTGCTTTATAAAGCGAAATTAAATGCTTTTTCTTACCCCAATCATGGTATATATTTACAACATTACAAATACTCCCGCTGATGTGTTTCTTTGTAATTTCTTTCTCTCTCAAATAGAGCTCTTTTAGGTCATTATATAACTCCGCTCCGTCTTTGGTAAGAATCATCCCAAACTTCTCCCTTTTAAATAAGCGCTTTCCTAACGTCGCCTCAAAGTCTTTAATTGATTTAGCTACTGGGGGAGTCGTACGGTTCATCACTCTTGCCGCCTTGCTTAAAGAACCCATTTCCACCACCGCCATGAATGCTTCTAATTTACGAGAAAAAAACATAATTCACCGTTCCTATATAACTTGTGGCTAAAGTAATTTCCTTGAAATGGCTTTCTCATCAGGTAACCGCTAAATCAAGCTTGATATTATGAAGATATAATTTTGTACAATAAAAACAGATATTTTTCAAATGACATTTTATATAAATGCCAGTCCCTGATGCAATAATGCGGTTTAGATAGATTTATATTACCCATCTATATCATGATGAATATTCCACCGTGATTGTAAGCCGTTAATAAATATCGTCATGCTTACAAGTTCAAATTTCTATCAGAGATTGATTAACTCTTCTACTTTTTCATTAATTATTTTTTGTAACGCATGACATAAAATAAATTTCAAGGATAAAAACCCTCACGGTAAATTATAATATCGAATGTTTAATATAACAGATTACTATTAGTTAATTATTATATATCCATTAATTTATCACTTCTTAATTTTGTTATTTTTATTATTAAAACACGATTCAATACTCTAAATTTTGGGTAGCAGGCGTATTATACTCAGTATAGTATGACATATAGGAGTAAAATAGCTAAATATCAAGATAATCAGGTAAAACTTATTATTTAATAAATAGTTACATCTTTATTTACATCTGCTAACATTGAAAATCAGTATATTCTAAAGGTGATTATAACGTCATGAAATTTATATCATTCAATATTAATGGGTTGCGGGCACGTCCTCATCAACTTGCTGCCATCGTTGAAAAACACCAACCAGAAGTTATCGGATTACAGGAAATAAAAGTCCATGATGAAATGTTTCCTTTAGAAGAAGTCAGTAAATTGGGTTATCACGTTTTCTATCATGGTCAAAAATCACACTACGGTGTCGCCCTGCTCACCCGTCAGCAACCTATAGAGGTTCGTAAAGGTTTCCCTACCGATGATGATGATGCACAACGTCGTATTATTATGGCTGATATAGAAACACCTCACGGTGTATTAACCGTAATCAACGGCTATTTTCCTCAAGGGGAAAGCCGTGATCATCCGGTTAAATTTCCTGCTAAAGAAAAATTCTATCAGGACTTACAATCCTATCTAGAAAATCACCACTCGCCAGAATCGCATATTCTGATCATGGGGGATATGAACATCAGCCCAACTGATCTCGACATAGGGATTGGGGAAAATAACCAAAAACGCTGGCTGAGAACCGGGAAATGCTCTTTTTTGCCTGAAGAAAGAGCATGGATGGAACGCCTTAAAAACTGGGGATTTATCGATACATTCCGAGCACAATATCCCGAAACCAGCGACCAATTCTCTTGGTTTGATTACCGCTCAAAAGGATTTGATGATAATCGCGGGTTACGCATTGATTTACTGCTTGCCAGCCAACCATTAGCAGAACGATGCGTCTCTTCTGGGATTGATTATGCTATTCGCAGCATGGAAAAACCGTCTGACCATGCTCCGGTCTGGACAGTTTTTGAAATGTAAGCGCCGGACATGAAACACAGCACCGTCAATTATGGTGCTGTGTTATCATTTTTTGTTATGCCTGATTGGTTTTATCTGCCTTTGCCTTACTACTGAATTTTGTCTGCTTTCCTTTTTTGCCTTTCGCAGAGCTTTTGGCAGGCGCAGGTGGCAAGTCTCTGAAAGCTTTCAAATTACGATACTGTTTAGCCTGCCAGATTAATTGCTGCAATGTTTCCTGAAGAGGCAACATAAAATCCTGATAGCGAAATTGCTTTTCGCTGATTTGCGTCAGCCGTGATTCCCAATGAGCTGTCATATCTGGTAATACCGCCATATCCGGCAATACATGTATCAAGGCTCGTCCCGCAGGTGTAGCATGAATGTGACGCCCTTTTTTATACAGAAACTCCCGTTTGAACAACAGTTCAATAATCCCTGCCCGAGTGGCTTCTGTACCCAAGCCATCAGTTGCACGCAACACCTTCTTCAGGGATTTATCCTGAACAAATCGTGCTATACCCGTCATTGCAGATAATAATGTTGCATCAGTAAAATGTCTTGGTGGTTGTGTCTGTCGTTCGACCACTTCCCCCTTCTCACACAAAAGATTATCTCCCTTAGCAACAACAGGTAATGGAGTGCCTTCATTCTCCTCATCCCTTTCTTTGTTACCAAGCAAAGTTCTCCACCCTGCTTCTGCCAGAAAACGAGCCTTAGCAATAAATTTCCCGCCGGCAATATCAAGTTCGATCGTACACTTGCGGAATATTGCATCAGGGAAAAACTGCATCAAATACTGTTTGGCAATCAGGCCATAAATCCGATGTTCATTTTCTGTCAGATTGACTTGGCTACTACGTGCAGTAGGAACTATCGCATGGTGTGCATCAACTTTCTTATCGTCCCAACAACGATTCTTTTTTTCCATATCTAAAGCATCCTGCGGGAGTAACTGAGCCGCATGGATTGAGATGGCATTGAAAACCGCATGACGACCCGCAAAATGCTCTTCTGGCAGATAGCGGCTGTCAGAGCGGGGATAAGTAATCAATTTATGGGTTTCATATAGTCGCTGACAGACATCAAGCACTTCCTGAGCACTCAGGCCAAAACGTTTGGCTGCATCAATCTGCAAGGAAGAGAGCGAGAATGGCAACGGTGCAGTTTCTGATTCTCGTTTGTCCTGATATGCAGTGACATTGGCTGGTTGTCCCGTAATTCGTGCTACAACATGCTCTGCCAAGGTTCGATGAATCACTCTTCCTTCTTCATCCTGAAAATCAATGCAAGATTCACTGGGCTGCCATAAGGCTGTGAATCGCTCTTCATTTGGCGTAACAATATGTGCTTTGACGTCAAAGAAATCTTTCGGCACAAAATGCTCTATCTCTTCATCACGACGAACAACCAGTCCCAAAATAGGTGTCTGAACACGCCCAACGGACAAGACTCCCTGATAACCCGCATTCTGGCCCAATAGCGTATAAGCGCGGGTCATGTTGATACCATAAAGCCAATCAGCCCGGGCTCTGGCAAGAGCAGAAACACACAAGGGAATAAATTCCCGATTGCTCCTCAATCGTTCCACTGCTTTTGTAACCGCCTGAGGGTTCAGGTCATTAATCAGGCAACGTTGGACATTCTGTTTTTTTTCGGTGTCCAGTTCCAAAAAATCCAGCACTTCATCCACCAGCAATTGGCCTTCACGATCAGGGTCACCGGCATGGACAATTTCGTTCGCCCTTTCCAACAGGGATTTTATCGTGTTGAGCTGTTTGGCCACTGAAGCCCGTGGCTTTAACTGCCATTTTTCAGGAATGATGGGTAAATCTGCCAATACCCAGCGAGCATAGCGACTATCGTAAGCATTTGGCTCCGCCTGCTCCAATAGATGACCGACACACCAAGTAACAAATTGGTTGTTACCACATTCGATAAACCCATCACCACGCCGATGAGGTTTCGGTAAAACATCCGCTATGGCTCTCGCGAGACTAGGTTTTTCTGCAATAAAAAGACGCATGGAATTATTCAATGATTACCAGTTAAAATAAAATTTACTTTAAATACATAATGTTATATCAATAACCGTTCTAAATAAGATAGAAATATACTCAATTATGTACAAACAAAAAATTACTCAAAACATCTAGTTCGAAGACTGATTCTATAGTATTAGACATGTTTTCCACTTACCACAACTAATAGAAAAACCCCGCACTTGCGAGGTCTGAAAAAATAGCGATGACGACACCTGATTGTTGACGATAAAAACGGCTAATAAAGAGAAATCATTATTCAATAACTTCAATCAATCTCCTGCCTGAGCGAGGTTCAGTCAGTTCACCGATAGCAACCAAATCAATGTCGTGGTTTCGTGCAATAACTTTCGCCTCTTCCACCGCATTTGGCAAAATAGCCAGCAATAAACCACCCGAAGTCTGTGGGTCACACAGGAGATGACGTTGGTTCTCCGTCATTTTTCCAATCAAGTGTCCATAGCTGTCAAAATTGCGCCCTGTGCCACCAGGTACGCAACCTTTTTCAATATAAATATCAACATCAGGCAATCTTGGTACCTGTGAAAATTTGACCGTTGCATGAACGCCCGAACCTTCACAGATTTCACCCAAATGCCCTAACAGGCCGAAACCTGTTACATCCGTCATCGCCGTGACACCGTCAATTCCGGCAAAATCTGCTCCCGCCTTATTCAACTGGCACATTATCTCTTTCGCAACACCTTGGTGTTCAGGCTGAAGCAGACCTTTCTTTTCAGCCGTAGTCAATACACCAACGCCTAAAGGCTTCGTCAGAAACAGGCGGCATCCTGCTTTTGCCTGATTATTGCGTTTTACACGTTCAATATCGATAATACCGGTGACTGCCAGACCAAAGATAGGCTCCGGTGCATCAATCGAATGCCCTCCGGCCAGAGAAATGCCCGCTTCTTTGCAAACAGAACGACCACCTTCAATGACTTTTTGCGCGATTTCTGGTGCCAGTTTAGCAATCGGCCAGCCCAGAATTGCAATCGCCATTATCGGCTTTCCCCCCATTGCATAAATATCGCTGATAGCATTAGTGGCTGCAATACGACCAAAATCAAACGGATCATCTACAATCGGCATGAAAAAATCAGTGGTGCTAATGATGCCTGTGCCATTGCCAATGTCATACACAGCAGCATCATCACGAGTTTCATTACCTACCAGCAAATTAGGATCAAAAAAACTTGCCTGCTCACTGCGCAGGATAGTTTCCAGCACTTTTGGGGAGATTTTGCAGCCACATCCGGCACCATGGCTGTACTGAGTCAGACGGATCTCAGTTGACATTCACTCACCTCCAGTTAGAAGTAACTGACAAAGTTCGTCAAATCTGGTGTAGATACTTTCATCGGTGATCTGAGTTCTGGCGTCCCCAAATAGAGGAAACCCACAATTTTGTCATTCTCCCCACAGCCTAAACCTGCTTTGACAATAGGATCTTCAGTCCATGAACCTGAACGCCATATACCGCCAAAGCCCTGAGCAACGGCAGCCATCTGCATAGCATGCACAGCACAGCCTGCCGCTACAACTTGTTCCCATTCAGGCACTTTCGCATGTTCAACAACCTTAGCAATCACAGTGATAATCATGGGCGCACGATAAGGTGCATTTTTCGCTTTTTCCTCAACATCTTTACCCAATCCACCTTCAATTGCGGCTTTTTCAAGCAACTGACTGAATTTATCAATGCCTTCTTCCTGCATCACAACAAAATGCCAAGGACGTAATGCCCCATGGTCAGGCGCTCTCATCCCTGCTGCCAAAATATGTTGTAATTTATCGCCTTGTGGGGCTGGTGTTGTTAAACGTGAGACTGAACGACGATTCAACAAAAGTTCTAAAGCATTCATGCTTTTCTCCTGAATAAGATAATCTGTAAAAACTCAACATTCTCTGTTTATTCGTTAGCGAATGAAAGCACAGAAATTATTTTTTCCATCATTCACATGATTTCCAGCTGACATTTTCAAACGAGCTGATTAGGATACCCCAACTTGATACCGTAACTGGAGACGATATGCGTACTTTATGGAATTTTATAGCAGCTCTATTTCAGTGGAGTTGGAAGCTGCTGAATTTTGTTCGCCAACTCATTTCTAATCTTATTTTTATTCTATTCATATTTGTTGTTGCTGTTGGCATAATTGCTTATCAGCATCAATCTGCATCTAACGATAACTACCATGGCGCATTATATGTCAACTTATCGGGTATCGTTCTTGATAGCGTCACCCCTCTTAATCCGCTTGAAAAATTGGGCAAAGACCTTTTTGATCCTTCCAATAGTAATTATAAAGAAAACTCGTTATTTGATATTGTTGACAGCATTCGGCGCGCAAAAGATGATCCCAAAATTACCGGCATGGTGTTAAATCTGAATGATTTTACAGGGGCAGATCAGCCTTCCATGAAATACATCGGCAAGGCCATTAATGAATTTAAAAAAATCGGCAAACCAGTATATGCAATTGGTGATAATTACAGCCAATCACAATACTATTTAGCCAGCTATGCGGATGAAATATACTTGTCTCCACAAGGTCTCGTTGATATTCATGGTTTCTCAACTAATCATTTATACTACAAATCATTATTAGACACCCTGAAAGTTTCCATTCATATTTTCCGTGTAGGCACTTACAAATCCGCAGTGGAACCCCTGTTGCGGAATAATATGTCAGACGAATCACGTGAAGCCGATAGCCTTTGGCTCAACGAGCTTTGGAACAATTACCTGAATACCATTGCGGCTAACAGACATATCCCTGCCGAACAAGTTTTCCCCGGCGCAACTCATTTTATTGAAAAACTCCGTAAAGCGGGTGGTGATCCTTCACTGTATGCGCGTCAAAACCAACTCGTAAATGATATTCAACCACGCAGTGTAGTTGAAAATAAAATGAGAAAAATCTTTGGCTGGGATGAAGAGCAAAAGCATTTCAACTACATCAGTATCTATGACTACATGGAAAAACAACCACTGCAATCTCCGGATAATAAAGGCAATATTGCTGTCATTATTGCTGAAGGGGCGATTTTAGATGGTAAACAAGCACCAGGAATAGTGGGAAGTGATGCGATTACGAAACAACTGCGCGAAGCACATCAGAATCCCGATATAAAAGCTATCGTATTACGGGTAAACAGCCCTGGCGGCAGTGTTGGTGCGTCTGAAATCATCCGCAGTGAGATCGCCGCTATCCGTCACGGTGATAAAGATAATAATGGTGAAGGTGCAAAACCCATTGTTGTTTCAATGGGCGGAACAGCAGCTTCCGGTGGTTACTGGATATCTACCCCGGCTAACTACATCATTGCTGATCCAAGTACCTTAACAGGCTCTATCGGTATTTTTGGTGTCCTTCAGACTTTTGAAAAGAGCCTGAATTATATTGGCGTGAATACAGATGGTATTTCAACAACACCGTTGGCAGATATCTCTGCTACCAAAGGTATTAACCCAGCATTCTCCGAAGTAATGCAGTTATCTATTGAAAGTGGCTACCGCAAATTTATCGGGCTGGTTGCACATGCCCGCAATAAATCTCTGGACGAAACAGATAATGTCGCCCAAGGACGTGTTTGGAGCGGTTTTGATGCCAAGAAACAGGGTTTAGTCGATCAGCTGGGTGATTTTGATGATGCGGTTAAAAAAGCGGCTGAATTGGCCGGAGTTAAAAATGTCTCTCTGGACTGGATGCAGCCTGAACTTTCATTCTCTGAAAAAGTCTTATTGGGGCTGACTGCATCCACGCAAGCACTGTTGCCAAATACATTGCAATCCATGTTGCCGGCTCCATTCGCCCAAGTTGCTCAAGACATGAAAAAACAAGCAGTATTTTACAATAATCTGAATGATCCGCAGAACATCTATACATTCTGTCTGAATTGTGTCGATGTTCGATAAAATATGTTGATATCCGCTAAAAATAGCTGATTGACAAAATCTTTCTCAAATTTAAAGCCTGATCTCACCATCAGGCTTTTTTTATTTCACGTACTCCCTATAATCCAATCCGGCTAAATATGTTTTATTGAGGCGTTACCATGCAGAAAAAATCTATCTATGTTGTTTACACAGGCGGCACAATCGGGATGCAGCATTCTCCCAATGGCTACATTCCGGTTTCCGGCCATTTACAGCAACAACTCGCACAAATGCCCGAATTCCATCGCCCAGAAATGCCGACGTTTACGATCCGTGAACACCAGCCCCTGATTGATTCTTCTGATATGAGTCCTAATGACTGGGCCATTATCGCGGATGATATCAGCCAGAATTATCATGCCTATGATGGCTTTGTTATTCTGCATGGTACAGATACCATGGCTTTTACTGCCTCGGCGCTCTCTTTTATGTTCGAGAATCTGAATAAGCCGGTCATAGTGACAGGGTCACAAATTCCTTTAGAAGCTCTACGCTCCGATGGGCAGACAAATCTACTTAATGCGCTGTATCTCGCCGCTCACTATCCTATCAACGAAGTAGGCCTGTTTTTCAACAATAAATTGTTCCGCGGCAATAGAACGATTAAAGCCCATGCAGACGGCTTTGATGCTTTCTCATCCCCCAACTGCTCACCACTGATGGAAGCGGGCATTAATATTCGTACCTTTCAAGCAAGCCCTCTTCCTGTCAGTCACAATGAATTTGTCGTAAATTCGGTTACATCGCAACCAATTGGAGTCGTCACCATCTATCCGGGGTTATCCAGCCAAGTAGTCGAAAATATCCTGATGCAACCTGTCAAGGCATTGATTTTACGATCATATGGTGTCGGCAATGCCCCGCAGTGTGCCGCTTTGCTGAAAACATTAAAGGAAGCGAACGAGCGAGGAATTATCGTGATTAATTTGACCCAATGTATTTCTGGTAGGGTCAACATGGGAGGTTATGCTACGGGTCACGCATTAGCCAAATCCGGCGTTATCAGCGGTTACGACATGACGTTCGAAGCAGCTTTGACTAAATTGCACTACTTACTGAGCCAATCTTATACACCTGAAGAAATCCGCAGCCTGATGCAACAAAATCTGCGTGGAGAGTTGAGCTATTCCAATGAATAATAAAAGATAAATCGAGAAATATGATGAAAACAGCATTATTACTTATCGATCTGCAAAATGACTTCTGTACCGGAGGTCCATTGGCGGTCAAAGAAAGTGATGTGGTCATTGAGGTCGCAAATCAAGTCGTTGATCTGTTTCAGCAACACAATCTCCCAATCATAGCCAGTCAGGACTGGCACCCTGCTACCCACATGAGCTTTGCAGAAAACTCCGGGCAGAAAATAGGTGAATTAGGCGAACTCAATGGCATACCTCAGGTATGGTGGCCCATCCATTGTGTTCAGGGCCAATCTGGTGCAGCGCTCCATCCTGCATTAAATCAATCAGCTATCCAAGAGATTTTCCAGAAAGGCGAGAATAGCCAGATAGATAGCTACAGTGCATTCTTCGACAATGACCATAAAAGCGAAACCAGATTGCATGGATGGCTGACAGACCAACATATACGGCGTTTGTTTGTATTGGGCATTGCCACAGATTATTGCGTCAGATTTACGGTGCTTGATGCCTTGGCATTAGGCTATGAAATCTATGTTGTGGTTGATGGTTGCCGTGGCGTAAATATTCAGGAAAATGACAGCCAGCATGCACTTGAAGAGATGGCCGCCCATGGTGCCAAATTAATTTCACAGAGCGAAATCATAAAGTTCTTATGAACATCAAAACCTAATGCGATAACCCAAAACATAACCTCGGCCTATTCTCTGCACGGACGAGGTTTTATCTCAATTCAATTCACTCTTCTGGTTGGGGCTTTAATTTAGCAACCATCTCAGACTGGAATATTGCCTTTAACTCTTGCTTACTTTTTACGGTAATTTGGCCATCTGTACCAATCGTCATGTGTTCGGGATCGTGATTATGCTTGGCTTGCCAGAGCATCACCGCCTGCAAACTATATTCTTTTTGTTCTGGCGTTAACGGCACGCCATCCTGCCATTTTCCTAGTTCAACTGCCTGTACTAATCTTTGATAGATTTCAGGCGTCATGGCAGAGAGTAAATGATCTAACTTCATCGATATTTCCTTAACGGCTGTATGTACTATTCGCACAACGATA
Organism: Xenorhabdus littoralis; assembly: GCF_033949345.1. Classification (NCBI taxonomy): domain Bacteria; kingdom Pseudomonadati; phylum Pseudomonadota; class Gammaproteobacteria; order Enterobacterales; family Morganellaceae; genus Xenorhabdus; species Xenorhabdus littoralis. The sequence goes on along the minus strand of NZ_VCDP01000010.1, from coordinate 55,291 downwards.
AGCCGACACGATTACAAATTGATACTTTTATTAATGCTTTTATCATTCAGCATTAAGCTGAATCGTTTCTATTGTTTGCGCTGTTTCTGCTTTCTTTGTTAAAACTAAACGTCCGATCGGATCAAAAAATCGTCGATAATGATATTAACCGGCTGTTTCTTCACCCGTTTCATCATCAACAAAACGCAATGATGCTGAATTAATACAAAAACGCTCTTCTGTCGGCTTGGGGCCATCGGGAAAAACATGCCCCAAATGTGCCTGACAATGACTGCAACGCACTTCTATCCGGTGCATGTTATGCGAATAATCATCAATATAAGTGATGGATTTATCATTAATCGGCTGATAAAAACTCGGCCATCCACAACCGGAATCAAATTTGGTATCAGAAATAAACAGTGGCTGCCGGCAACACAAACAATGGTAAATGCCACTCTTCTTGTTGTGTAGTAGTTTCCCTGAAAATGGCGGTTCAGTGCCGGCTTCCTGGGTAACATGGCGCTGAATTGGGCTAAGTTTTTCCATAGAAAGGGAAATGTGTTGACTTTTAATCATAATGACCACCTTTTAAGGCCAATATTTTCAATACAAAATCATCGAAAACAACAAAAAATTAACATCAAAATGACGAAACGCATTCTACCCCATTAAACATAGCAATTTACTTTACTAATTGTGATAAATCTCACATATCTAACCAATGGTAACTTTCAATATCTCCTGATACCCCGATAATAGTGCCCGTAAAGCTTGTCCCGGCTGTACAGCAAGCGTTCAGATAGTGCTGCTTAAATTGATATTTTTCAATTGTTGACACGATTCCGCTTGACGGCTGGCAAGATTTTGGTAACTTTAGAAACAACTTTTAATTCACTAAAAAATAGCTGGTGGAATACTATGACTATCAAAGTAGGTATTAACGGTTTTGGTCGTATCGGCCGTATTGTTTTCCGTGCTGCACAAGAGCGTTCAGATATTGAAATCGTTGCAATCAATGATCTGTTGGATGCTGAGTACATGGCTTACATGCTGAAATACGATTCAACCCACGGCCGCTTCAACGGTACTGTTGAAGTTAAAGACGGTCAGTTGGTTGTTAACGGCAAAACCATCCGTGTTACATCAGAAAGAGATCCAGCTAACCTGAAATGGAACGAAGTTGGTGCTGATGTCGTTGCTGAAGCAACCGGTATCTTCCTGACCGACGAGACTGCACGTAAACACATCGCTGCTGGCGCGAAAAAAGTTGTTCTGACTGGCCCATCCAAAGACGACACCCCAATGTTCGTTATGGGCGTCAACCACAACGCCTATGCAGGTCAGGAGATCGTTTCTAACGCATCTTGCACCACTAACTGTCTGGCTCCACTGGCTAAAGTTATCAATGACAAATTCGGCATTGTTGAAGGTCTGATGACAACTGTTCACGCAACTACTGCAACCCAGAAAACGGTTGACGGTCCTTCTGCGAAAGACTGGCGTGGTGGTCGTGGTGCAGCGCAGAACATCATCCCATCTTCAACTGGCGCAGCAAAAGCAGTAGGTAAAGTTATTCCAGAACTGAACGGCAAACTGACTGGTATGTCTTTCCGTGTTCCTACTCCTAACGTTTCTGTGGTTGACCTGACTGTACGTCTGGAGAAACCAGCAACTTACGCACAAATCTGTGACGCAATCAAAGCAGCAGCAGAAGGCGACCTGAAAGGTATTCTGGGTTACACTGAAGATGACGTTGTTTCTACTGACTTCAACGGCGAAAAACTGACTTCTGTATTCGATGCAAAAGCCGGTATCGCGCTGAACGACAACTTTGTGAAACTGGTTTCTTGGTATGACAACGAAACGGGTTACTCTAACAAAGTTCTGGATCTGATCGCTCATATCTCTAAATAATTGAGCTTTCATACCCATTCAAAAGCCATCTGTTTACAGATGGCTTTTTTGCGCTATTCTTGAGGCTTGGTTTCACTGCCAATTCAGATTTACATAAGGTTATGACAGATGCTTGATAAAATTTTCTCATTACCGGTTGTAGAACAGATATCCCCTTATATCAGCCAGCGAAATATTGATGGTTTTCCGCTGATAGTTATTTCTCACCCTAAAGCGCGTGGTGCGATCAGTATTCAGGGTGCGCATCTAATCACATGGCAGCCTAGTGGTGAAAAACCGGTTTTATGGGTGAGTGATAAAACCGCTTTCAGTTCAGGAACGCCCATTCGTGGTGGTATTCCCATCTGTTGGCCTTGGTTCGGGCCGTCTTCCGCTCCCAGCCACGGATTTGCACGGATATTACCTTGGGAGCTCAAAGCGCATAATGAAAATGAGAATGGCGTTATTTTGACATTCACACTACAGGATAATGCTTATACCCATAAATTATGGCCACATGAGTTCACCCTGATTGCCCGCTTTAAATTAGGGGAAACCTGCGAAATAGAATTAGAGTCTCATGGTGAATATCAAGCTACCTGCGCCCTTCACTCTTACTTCAATGTCAGCGATATCAATCAAATTCGGGTCAGCGGGCTTGGTGATCATTTTATTGACACTGTTGCTGACAGAGAACAGTACGTTCATGGAGATTTAATCTTCTCAGGACGAACCGATCGTATCTATACAGAGCCAGACGATTTTAGTCTGCTCAGAGATCCGCAGTGGAAACGAACGGTTGAAATACACCATTATCACCAAAGTGATATAGTGTGCTGGAATCCCGGAGCCGCACTATCCAGTAGCATGAAGGATATGGGCAAGGAAGGTTATAAAAATATGGCTTGTATCGAAACTGCACGTATCAATAGCCCATTACTACCTAAAAATGGCAATCCCGACAGACTTTCTGTTGTTATCCGCTGCCGCAAAATCTCTGATGTAAGCTAACCTGAATTTGGGTTGATTATCTAATTGGAGCGGGAAAACGCAATCAACAAAGGCAACAAAGGAAATAGTAGCTTGGAGTATGAAAGAGCTATATGCATAAAAAATCAATAAAACAGGCATTTATCCTAAAACCAAAAAAGAAAAATGCCTGAGACAGAAGGAGTTATAACCTGATGAATCAGCTATTAGTCAGCGATTCTATTAGCGATTAGCTCACAATAACAGGGACGCGCTGCGCTAAAGCGCACAAAAGTTCATAACCAATGGTTCCAGCCGATTCTGCAACTTCATCCACGGATAGGTTTTCTCCCCACAATTCAACAACACTGCCGACTTTTGCCTGCGGGCATGGAGTCAAATCAACCGTCAGCATATCCATTGATATAGCACCCAATAATTGAGTACGGACACCATCAACGATGACAGGCGTTCCTGTTGGAGCGTGTCGGGGATATCCATCCGCATAGCCGCAAGCGACTGTGCCAACACGCATGGACTGCTGAGTCGTGTAACGGCTGCCATAGCCAATTTTCTCGCCCACAGGGAGTTCGTGCACCGCAATGAGTTCACTTTGCAATGTCATAGCTGATTTGAGCCCAACATCCGCAATATCACGCCACTTTCCGCTGGGAGATGCACCATAAAGAATAATGCCCGGCCGTACCCAATCGCCATGTGTTTCAGGATGCCATAAAACTGCACCAGAATTAGCCAGACAGTAAGGAAGCGAGTCCAATTGCAGGCGTTCTACAACAGCAAACTGTTCATTAATCCCCACGCCATTATCTGAATTGGCAAAATGGGTCATCAAAGTCACTGAATTGATATTCTTGATCCCTTTTGCCAATGAAACTATCTGTGGATAATCTTTTGGCGTAAATCCCAGCCGATTCATTCCACTATTGAGTTTTAAATAGATATCAATAGGGTTATTTAATTTGGCTTTTTCTATCTCCTCAAGCTGCCAATGGCTATGTACAGAAGTTGTCAGACGATATTGATTAATAATCTGCAAATCTGTCGGTTTGAAAAAACCTTCCAATAGCAGGATTGGTCCCTGCCATCCCTGTTCCCTTAAATAAATAGCTTCATTCATGTCAAGCAGAGCAAAACCATCCGTCTGAATGAGTGATTGCCATATTCTGTCCAATCCATGCCCATACGCATTCGCTTTCACCACCGACCAGATTTTACTGTGGCCGGCCTTTTGGCGAATAAGCGCCAAATTATGGCGAAATGCTTCGAGATGGATCGTTGCCAAAATAGGACGTGGCATGACGACCCCTTTTTATCGTTTATGCAATATGTAAATGAGGCTTCATTGGAAGCACTTTTATATTGAACCCATTGATATATCTGAATACAGAGAGATCATCTGCTGCAATATCTGGTTTATTGCCAGAAATTAAATCAGACAGTAGCTTTCCTGAACCGCAGGCCATCGTCCAGCCTAATGTTCCATGCCCGGTATTTAAATAGAGATTCGAATATTTAGTTGGACCGACGATTGGTGTTCCGTCCGGTGTCATGGGGCGCAGACCTGTCCAGAATGAGGCTTCCGCAATATTGCCACCATTATGGTAAAGATCCTGCACAACCATTTTTAAGGTTTCACAGCGATTCTGGGGGACATTTAAATTAAAACCAACCACTTCCGCCATTCCACCAACACGAATGCGATTATCAAAACGAGTAATGGCGATTTTATAAGTCTCATCCAAAACCGTTGACGCAGGCGCTCTTAATTCGTCCACAATCGGCATTGTCAGTGAATAACCTTTCATTGGATAGACCGGAATTTTGACAAGATCTTTCAATATATCGGTAGAATAAGCCCCCATTGCCACTACATAATTATCCGCTGTCATGATGCCATCATCACATTGGATACCCGTGATTTTATTTCCTTCTACCAAAATCTGTTTAATTTGCTTGTTGAATATAAACTTTACACCAACATCTTCTGCCATTTTTGCCAGTGCCTTGGTAAAAATCTGACAATCACCGGTTTCATCATTCGGCAATTGCAATCCCCCTGTCAATTTATGGGAGACATGGGCAAGAGCAGGTTCTACTGTTGCCAGTTGTTCTGCGGTCAATAACCGATAAGGAACGCCCTCCTGTTCTAATACTTTAATATCATTGGCAGCATTATCAAATTGCTTACCGGTTCTGAACAGTTGTAAAGTGCCTTCCTGACGACCCTCATATTGTATTCCCGTATCTGCCCTTAATTGTTTAATGCAGTCCCGGCTATATTCTGCCAAACGCACCATTCTGCTTTTATTCATGGCGTAATGGCTTGCATCACAATTGCGCAGCATTTCCCACATCCAGCGCAATTGAAACAGCGAACCGTCAGGACGAATGGCCAGAGGCGCATGACGTTGAAACACCCACTTTATTGCTTTCAGTGGGATCCCCGGAGCTCCCCAGGGTGTCGCATATCCGGGCGAGATTTGTCCGGCATTACCTGCACTGGTTTCTTCAGCAGCACTATTTTGACGATCTACCACGATAACTTCATGACCTTCTTGCGCGAGATACCACGCGCTGGTTACACCAATAACACCGCCGCCTAAAATAAGGACCTTCATTCTGCCCCCTATTGATGAGTGATATCCACAAGCATAATATGCTGAATATAAAAATCCAATACAGAATAATAGCCTGTAACAGAATTAATCAATTTATAAGATTTAAATCACATTTATGTTACAAAACCAGGATGGCAATCATATTTAAAACAATAGCGAACTGTGGTATAAAAACTTTTAATTCATAGAGTTAATGCAGAATTAAATGCTGCTTTCCCCCTTTATTTTATATCTGCAAAAGTGTTTTTCGCGGTAAAAAAGAAACATAGTATTTACAATGTTGAATTTACAAAACACCAAAAAAAATAAATTTATCAAAATAATATTCCAATCAAATATTGATTAAGCAGAATAATAATTTAAAAAATTGAATTATACAGTTTGCATGAATTTTCAAGACCGATTACTCCATCCCAAACAAATGATTAAAACACAACCAACAGGATAGATTTAATCAAACCAAAATGAATCAAAATTAATATTGTTGTAATGAGATGTTGTAATGAGATGTTGTAACGAGAGTTAAGTTGCACATTTTTCTGAAAAAAACATGTCAATCAAGATGAGTGTCATCAAAAAACCCAATCTATTCTCATCTTCCAGCACCAATAATAACAATACAAATTGTCGGGAAAAGAATGTCAAATAAGAGAAAGATTGATTCTTTCGGTCTGACGAGAGTCTTGTAATCCGCAGAAATACAGAGGAAAAATATCAACATTACATCAGGGAAATCCCAAAAAAACAGGATAAAAGCACAACTTAATCTGTAGGTCAAATGGGTTTAGTCTTCGTTAAATAATATCCATAACTCTGCTCAATCAGGCCTTATTAAAACTGCTTACTTAACAAGCAAGTAAACATCACCCCCTAAAAAACCATAAAATAAACTTATACATCAAGTAAACAGAAGAGCATTCGTAAATTGAAAATAGTAAACCTTATGCTTAAATCAATGTTAGTCGGAAAGCTCATCATTCATGTGTTACTCCAATCTTCGTATGTTCCTTGATCAGTCAGGAATATGCGGTAGCTTTAAGCAAAAGCAAGGACATCCTATGGAGAGAAAATTTATCGCACATAGCTCATTGTCTGGAAAATCTTTATATTTCAATTCACTTAAAGGAATAGAAAGATTATCGGAAGCCTACGAGTTTGAGATTCAATTATTAAGTGAGAAGAGATTGGCTGATCCCATTTCTTTACATAACACAGCACTCACTATAGAAATAAAAAGCAAGTCTCTGCCAACAAGATATTTAAGTGGTTACATAGAAAAGATATCCTACTCTCCATTTTACAAATATGACGACAGGCTCTACTTATATACTGCCACAGTAAGACCTAAATTATGGGATTTAAAGAAAAATCTTGGTTATAGCATTTGGCAAAATAAAGATGTTCCCGATATTATCTCAGAGATATTGAGTAATGCAGGCATTATCTTTGAAAATCAGCTCACCGAAAAATATCGCACATGGGAATATTGCGTTAAACATAACGAAACTGATTTCGATTTTATTCATCGGTTGATGGAACATGAAGGGATTTATTACTACTTCAAACATGAGATGGGAATTCATACCATGATTTTGGTAGATGCGCCTCAATCACATGAACCTATGCCGGGATATGAAAAAATTAAATATATCAATATACACCACACACGTCACTCACTTAAAAGACACCTTAAAGAATATATCTATAACTGGAATGTCTCCAGTATCACCATACCACAAACTTATAGCTCTGATGATTACGATTTCCGTAAACCACGGGCGAAATTATCTACAGTTACCCAGACCCCGATCAGTTCTATTGATGATTCAGAAATGTTTATTTGGCCCGGGCACTATGCAAAAAGCGAACAAGGACAATTTTATACCCGGATTCGCCAGCAAGCTGCCGAAGCAAGAAGCGAATTGATTGATGGAGAAGGAAATGTAATGGGCATGGCTCCTGGACATGTCTTTAATCTATCACTCCCCACTGATATTAAAGGCGATGAATACAATGACTACTTAATTGTAGGCGCACACTACTTCTTCCAAGAGTCTCACTATATATCCGGCACTACTGACGATTATCCTGATAAAGATGACCATCTTAATAAAAACAGAGACGCGCTTGATAAGAATAAAAACATCATTCAATTTGATGCTATTCCGGCTGATACGCACTGGAAACCGCAGGTTGTCACACCATGGCCAAAAGCAACCGGCCTTGAAACTGCCATTGTCACCGGCCCCGATGATAAAAAAATATGGACTGACAAATATGGCCGGATAAAAGTGAAATTCCGGTGGGACAGGGACGATAAAGAAGATGACACCCGTTCTTGCTGGATGCGTGTTGCGACACGTTGGGCCGGCTGGCGTTATGGCAGTGTCTGTATCCCTCGCGTGGGGGAAGAAGTTATCATCAGTTTTGTCAATGGTGACCCTGATAAACCTTTAGTCATCGGCAGTACTTACAATAATGAGAATATGCCTCCCTGGGATTTACCGAAACATGAAACCCGTGTCGGCATTATGTCAAATACAAAGGGAGGAAAACACGATCAGGCAAACTATCTCTTTTTAGATGATGAACCTGATAAAGAATTATTTGATTTACATGCCGAACGTGACATGAATATCTCGGTGGAAAAAGATAAAAAAATCACAATTGATGGAAACCGTACCACTGAGATAAAAAAAGAACAAAAAGATACCGTAAAAGGAAATGCTAATTTCACTTACAAAGCAAATCACGAAACAACGATTGAAGGTTCAGACAAATTAACTATCAAAGATGGTCAGCAAGAATCCATTAAAAACGGACGAGAAACAGAAATCAGTGGCGGGGATACTTATAAACTTAATGGTAATCTGAACGCAAAAATTAATGGTAATTGGATACAAGATATTACAGGGGTAACAACGATTTCAAGCCCCAACCTTATTACGATCAAAAGCGATACCAACGTGGTAATAGATTGTCCACAGCATTTTTGGTCAGTTAAATCTTTATCTGTTTCCATCGTGGGCATGAGCCAAAGTTATACAGGAGTATCGCAATCCAGAACAGGCAATAGTCAAAGTTTTACAGCAGTAAATTTGTCAACAACGGGGACCAGTGTCAGCGAGAGCCTTATTGACCTTAATAAAATAGAAACCAAAATCGTTAAAGCAACCACGGTATTAAGCGATACCACTATTTCAATCATCAAATCAACAAGCAATATTATAAACAGCACATTACATATCATCAGTTAATAACTATCCCTTTCAGGATTTCAATGAAAATTATTAAACCTTTGCGTTTAAGTATACTTTACCGACCTTATCGCTGGTTGCAGAAAAATCATCTTGGGATCTCCGCTATGGCACTGGCTGACATGAGTTCTGCTCCATGCCTGCGTCCGGAAGCAGAACTGTGGCAACTGGCTGAAAGAGAATTGAAAACCTGTAACAACATTATCGATCTCGCGATACCTAAACCCTGTGCTGAATTTTTGGCAACAGGCTATGCCTATACTCATCATCAGACAGATAAAACCACGTGTACGGCCCGTATTCAGGTGGAAAAACTGGAAAAAAATTTAGCTGTTTTTGGTGACCGTTATTGGGTTGATGATAGTCCTTCAAAGCCCCAACCTTTTGAACAAATACGATTGGATTGGAGCCGGGCTTTTGGCGGTAAAAACTATGAAGATAATCCACTCGGTATCGGTTCCGAACCAGAGGAGCAAGAAGATGGGATGAGGGTTCACCGCTTACCCAATATTGAAACACTGCATAATCGGTTGATATCAAAACAGCGCTTACTATCCGAACAAGAAATACCTGCTCCGGCCAGTTTTTGCCCTCTGGATTTTTCCTGGCCATGCCGGTTTACCCGTATTGGAAAAAAATACGACAACGCGTGGCTGGAAAACGAATTTCCCGGCTTTTCCGGTGATATCGACTGGCGATTATTTAATGCAGCGCCAAAAGATCAGTGGTGGGAAGAAAAACCCTCCCTGCCAGAACAGGCGGCATGGCGCATTTGGAATATGCATCCGGAAAAACCCGTGCAGGAAGGTACATTACCGGACTGGAATGCACGTTGTTTTATCAAACGATTGCGTCTTGATGAAGAAGTTTTTGAAGAAGTCATCATGCGCAACACAACTGTATGGTTTTTTCCTCATCTGGAAAAAATGTTCCTGATTTGGCATGGCAGCATACAAGTTAATGAAGATGATGCCAAAGATGTCCTGCAAATGATATCGGCACTGGAATTACCTGATAAGCCCCGCCCGGAGAGCCATTATTTACAGGTTCTGGAACAACGCATGGATAAAGAAAAAGGTGCCTTATACACTTTTCGGGAAAAAGATCTGATTCCTGAAGAAATCATTGGCCCGTGGCTAGATACAGAACAGCCTGAAAGTGCTCCTCTATTGCAATTGCAGAAAAATTTCCAAAATCGAGAAAAACGCCTGCGTGAACAGATGAAAGAAAGATTGGCTGAATATGGTAAAGATATCAATGCGTTGATTCCGGCACAAACCGAACAACACACTGATTTTAAATCGCCCAAATTGGATGAATTACCGGAGTTCATAGAACAAATAGAGCAGGATATCGTTCGGAAACGTGCTGAAGCTGAATTGCAACGGACAGAAGCAGTTGCCAAAGCAAAGGATCAAGGCATTGATGTTAAAAATCAGACTACGGAGAACCAGATCAGAGGGCCGGAAAATATGCATCGAATGCAGGATATATTGCGTCAGCAGCAGCAAAAAATGGAGATTGATGATAAAGAGCTGGCTCGGATTACACAATCAATGCACACAATGTACCTGTCTACGGTTCAATCGCAACTACCCGCTCTGCGTCTGACCGGCAACCTGTCACAGATTATCCGGAAACGAGTACAGAATATCATGTTGCACGGAGGAGATTTCAGCGGCATGGATTTTACCGGTGCTGATTTGTCAGGCATGGATTTACGGGGAGCCAACTTCTCCCGTACTTTATTGGAAAGCGCCTGTTTAAATCACTGCCAACTGGATGAAGCAAATTTCAATGAAGCCATGCTGGCCAGAACAGATATCTGCCATGCTTCACTGCGGGGTGCCAAGTTAGATAGCGCCAGTCTGGCATTGGCTAAATGCGAGCACAGCGACTTTTCTGAGGTAAGTTTTGAGAAAACCCAGCTACAGGAAACGCGGTTTGATCACTGCCGCTTTCATCATGTCCTATTTGAAGATTTACTCTTACAAAAAATCTTTATCAGCCATTGTGATTTCCAATATTCACAATGGAAATCTTGCACATTTATGGAACTTGAACTCCCTGCGCTCAAATTCCATCACGCAAACCTGAGTAAGGTGACATTTATTAAATGTAAGCTGAAACAAGTGATTTTTGACAACGCGGAATTGGAAAGCTGTTCATGGGTGGAAACGATGGCAAACGGAAGCCGGTTTCACTCAGCCAAATTACTGACCTGTGCATTCGCCATGGACAGTGAACTTAATCAGGCGGATTTCAGCCATGCGACACTGACAGAATGCAATTTGCGCCAGATGCCTCTGGTCAAAGCGAGTTTCTATGCCGCAACCCTGAATAACAGTGATCTCAGTGAGTCCGACTGCCAGTCAGCCGATATGCAGTATTTAAATGCAACAAACAGTATATTTACTAGCGCTAATTTTCGGGATACCTTACTCAATAATGCCAATCTGGCTGGCGCACTGATGCAGAAATGCAGCTTTATCAACACGAACTTACAAAACGCCAATTTATTCCGCACCGATATGTCCCAATCGATTATCGATGATTCGACTTCAATTACCAATGCCTACATTAATCGAACCAAAACCTTGCCCAAAAGAGATAAGGAAATAATATGAATTCACTCACAGCTGATGAATTAGTGGATAAAATCAAACAAGGTGAGATTATTGAAAAAATCAGCTTGCAGAATATATCACTCGCAGGACGTGATTTATCAGGGGGAATTTTCAAAGAAGTCGATTTTTCAAGCACTGATTTTTCTCATGCTGTAATAAAAGAATCTGTTTTTACCGAGTGCCAAATAGAAGAAGCCATTTTCAATGCTGCCATATTTGAACAAAGCGTATTTGATCAGTGCAATCTGATTAGAACGGTTTTCAACAAAAGTACATTGGCAGACAGTGTGTTCAATAAATCTGTTTTAGACAAAACTCAGTTTACCGCGACCAAACAGAATAATATCCAATTTTCATCCAGTTCTTTGCAGCAGGCTGATTTCAACCACAGCCACTTTGATCGGGTCACATTTATTGATGCCTCCATGGATAAAACTAAATTCAGTCATAATCACTTTTTTCTGGTTACTTTTTTTCGGCAGGATTTACGGAAAGTTAATTTTTCTGTCAATGAATTCGACAAAGCTGTTTTTTTTGAATGTGACCTCCGTGGTCAAAATTACCACAAACAGCAATTTAAAATGTGCCAGTTCACAAATAGCCAGCTTGATAATGTCGATTTCAGTCATGCCATATTGACTAATTGCAATTTCAAGGGGGCGATTTTAAAAGATGCCTTACTATCAAATGTCAATGCAACTCAGGCGCTATTCACCGAAGCCGATTTAACCCGGGCCTGTTGCAAAGACAGTCAGTTTGAACAAGCCATTTTTGTTGATGCATGTCTGGAATCTGCGGATTTCCGGCACAGCAAACTTTCAATGGCAATCATGCACAAAGTGAATGCAGAGAATGCACAATTTACCGGCTGCGATATGCCTTACGCTGATCTTTCTTATGCAAATGTCAACAACAGTGATTTTCGCGCAGCCCATTTCATGAGGACACTTTTTCATCGCACCCAACAGATTGAAACATTATTTTCTGATCGTCAGGGCATTCTGGAAAATGATCCTGAGCTATTCGCGGCTGAAGAGTGGAGTATGCAACATAATAAGATTTAATCCGGAGAATCAACATGACGAATCCTTCTTATGCGCTTTCCTCATATACCCTTACTACCGAGCCATTACAGCAAATTACCGGACAGATCGTCAGCATTCATCAGGACGGCAGTTTTATGGCAGAGAGCAAGAACAACCGTGGCTGGCATTGCCGACGCGCTGCCAGTTGTTTGCTGAAACCAGATCTGGGAGATACCGTACTCATTACAAAAATTGATGATCAACTCTGGGTTTTAGCCATATTAGAACGGACAGAACAGCAACAGGCGGCTGAAATCAGCGTTTCCGGCGATCTGACCATCACTTCCCACGGCAATCTGAACATGAATAGCAATGGGTTGAATATCACAGCCAACAGCGGGAACTGCCATATCAGTGAGATGCAATACAGTGGAGAATCGCTGTCTGCGTGGGTGTCAATCACCCGTTTGGTCGGCAATCAGTTTGAATCTCTCTGGCAAACAGTCACACAACTGAGCAACCGGCTATTTCGCCATACCACACAAACAGAGAAAGTTCATGCCGGTCAGTTGGATATGCAGGCTGAAGATTATGTCCGGTTACATGCTCAACAAACTATCGTGACGGCAAAAGCCATCACCAAAATCGATGCTGAACAGATCCATATCGGCTAATTTCATATCAACGAATTTTATCTCAACTAATTTTATCTCAACTAATTTTATCTCAACTAAAGGAAAAACTATGTTTGCCAATACTCAAGGTGGCGGAATGGATCTGGCTACCCCCGATGTTTGCCTGACACCCATGTTTACTCCTGTGCCGGTGCCTTATCCTAATATAGCGCAAGGCCCTACCGGCATCAGCAATGCAATGAATATCCTGTTTATGGGTTGTCCCGCACATAATCTGGCAACCTCTATTCCCATAACAATGGGAGATAATGCGGGCGTCAATCTTGGCGTGGCTTCCGGTACGGTCATGGGGCCATCACGCCATGTCATGGGAGCCAATTCGGTCTTGATCAAAGGTACACCTGCCACACGGTTATCAAGCACCAGCATGCAGAATTCAACTAATGCAGTAGGTTCCCGCATTGTGCCCAGTCAAACAAAAGTGCTTATCATGGCCGCCTGACGCTGTACTATCCGGCAGATATGGTGAACCTAATGAAAATACCTCTGCCCCAGAAAAAAGAAATCTCAATAAATAGCTTACATTCAATCGGATGGTTGTTTAGAGGCGTATTTTTGTCCCTGTTTTTGTTGGCCATTGCAGGTTGTTCATCAGAAGAAAAAAAATTACCACCTTATAAAATTATCTTCGATACCGCCTCTGGCTCGAATAATTCCGCTCCACTGAAAATGCGGGTCATTTTATTGAAGTCGAATGAAAAGTTTATGTCCGCTGATTTTTTTTCTCTGCAAGAAAACGCTCAGAATGTATTAGACGATAAATTAATTAATGAAGATCAACTTTTTGTCCGCCCTTCCCAACCTATTCATTGCTTATTGGAAAAAAATAAATCGGAGGCTAACTACATCGGAATTATTGCTGAGTATCAACAATTGAACGGTAAGAAGTGGCGTCTTTCATTTCCCGTTCCTATACCTGAAAAACCTGCTTTTTATGAGTTCTGGCGTTCTGCTCCTGACGAATTACGTGTGTGCGTCAAAGTCACTAACAATGGCTTAAGTCTCATCAAAAAATGTGACTTAAGTTGTACAGCAGGAAATGAAGAAAACGATGAATAGATCAGAAAAAGTTATCTGGACAGAAGGTATGTTTTTACGCCCTCACCATTTCCAACAGGCGGAAAACTATTTAGAAGCCTATACTCGTGATTGGGGGATAGCACAAACACCTTACTATTGGGGATTTTTGACCCTCGAATTAGATCAAGAGTTACTCAATCAAAGTAAAATAAAACTTTCCTCTGCCAGCGGAATTCTTCCTGACGGAACCCCATTTAGTTTTGATGCCGCCAATGCTCCAACACCCTTGCAACTCACTGAAAATCAGTCAAATATCAATGTAGTACTGGCTCTCCCCACTTTCCGGCGGGGAAAAGAAGAAATCATTTTCAGTGAACAAAAAGACTCTTTGGCTCGCTTTGTCAGCATCGACGTTGAAGTCAATGACTTTAACGCGATGTCAGTCGGTAATGCCGCAATCCAATTTGGCAAAATGCGTTTACGTTTGATGTTGGAATCCGATTTAACGCCGGAATGGACTGCATTGACCATCGCACATGTCGTCAATAAAACGAGCGATAATAAACTCCATCTTGACGCGTTATTCATTCCTCCGCTGCTCAATTGTCGGGCAAGTCCGCGGGTAGTCAGTTTTATCACCGACATACAGGGTCTGCTGGAACAGCGCCGCCAGCAAATCAGCCAACGCCTGTTACAACTGGGACGCTATAACGATTCTGAAATCATGGATTTTCTCTTGTTGTCACTTCTGAATCGCTATAGCGGCCAAGTGAACCACATGCAGAATTTATCATTATTGCATCCGGAACGGTTATTCAGTGAATGGCTGCAATTTGCGACCGAACTGACAACGTTCTCCCCAAACCGTGTACCAGAAGAGATCTTGCCGCTTTATAACCACGATAATTTAATTCAGTGTTTCAACCAGCTTATGTTCCAACTGCGTCAGGGACTCTCAATAATTCTGGAAGAACAGGCTATTCAGTTACCTTTAACGGAATATTCTCATGGCCTGAACATTGCTACGTTACCCGATTCCAATATGATAAATATGTTCAGCTTTGTACTGGCCGTCCATGCTGACGTTGCTAACGATATATTGATGAGCAACTTTCCGGCCCAAATGAAAATTTCGCCTGTTGACCGCATACGTGAATTGGTTCAGTTGCAATTACCGGGTATTCCACTGCGGGCCATGCCATCTGTACCCAGACAAATTCCCTGGCATTCAGGGTACGTCTATTTTGAGTTGGAAAAAGAGGGAGATCTGTGGAAGCAGATGGACAAATCCGGGGGTTTTGCATTACATCTGGCCGGTGAATTTCCTGGTCTGCACATAGAATTTTGGGCTGTCCGCAATCAGGAAAAATTAAGGTAACGTAGCCGATGATGCAAAAAAAACAAGAAAACCAATATAGTCTGTTTTCTGATGAAGCTATTTCTAATCCATTGGTTTCCGCCGCCAATCCGTTGCTGAATACTATCCCCCAAATCCGGCATTCTATTGTTCATCCTGATCCAACCGATTTACGACAGCAACTGATAAATGAAATCCGGCATTTTGAAGTGGTATGCCAGCAGGCCAAATTACCTTATGAAGTGATCATCGGAGCGCGCTACTGTTTATGTACTACATTGGACGAAGCCGCAGCGCTGACGCCCTGGGGACTTCGCAGTGTCTGGTCAGGCAGTGGATTGCTTGTTACTTTTCATAATGAGACATGGGGAGGAGAAAAATTTTTCCAACTGCTGGCCAAATTATCACAAAACCCCAAAGAGAACATATTCCTGTTAGAACTTATTAACTTCTGTCTACAACTCGGATTTGAAGGACGCTATCGTGTTATGGATAACGGACGTTCCCAGTTAGAAACCGTGAAACAACGCCTGTATCAACTCATACGTTCAGTCCGGGGAAATTACTCTGCTGAGTTGTCATCGAAAGTACAAGCGATTGCCATGCCAAATAAAACCTGGCGATTTTCTTTACCGATATGGGTGATTGCCGCCGTATTAAGTTTTTTGATATGTGTCATCTATATCAGCCTGAATTCGCGGTTGGGGGGCATACTCAATCCCGTTATGGCAAAAATCTATCAAACTAATTTACCCAATACAGTAACCAATAATCAGATATTACCGCCCGCATTACCTGTTCTGAATCTACAAAATATGTTGAAAGAGGAAATAGACGCCGGATTATTAGACGTTACCAATACGCCTGACAGAAGTGTCATTACGTTGAAAGGTGACGGTTTATTCAAAAGCAGTTCAATTCAGATCAAAGATCGTTATCTGGATATCATCAAGCGTATTGCTGAAGCCATGAATAATATCGAAGGTGGAATTTTAGTCGAAGGATATACCGATAATGTTCCCACCAATTCCCGTCGCTCACGTTTTTCATCTAACTATGCTTTATCGCTAGCCAGAGCCAAATCTGTACAAAAAGAACTTCAACGCTATTTAAATCAACCTGAAAGAGTCAAAGCTGAAGGAAAAGGTGCCAAAAATCCATTAGTTCCCAATAATACTCCCAGTAATCGAGCTAAAAACAGGCGAGTTGAAATCACACTGTTAGTTTCTCCTATAAATGAAACGATGTGAGGAAACGCATACATGCTGAATACACTCCTTTCCATCATCACCAGTCGATTGACATGGAGTTTTCTCGGAATAACAGTAATATCTCTCATGATCTGGTTTTTGGGTCCTATTATTTCTGTCGGTAACACCACGCCTTTAAAATCCAATACAATACGAATCGTTGTTATTCTTGTTCTTTTCCTTGCATGGATTTTAATTAAATTAGCCCCCCGACTGTACCGGATATGGTTTAATAAAAAACTGGAAAATCAATTAAATATCAATCGGGATGAAAAAGAAGGAACAAAACAAAATGAGCAATATATTACATTGGCAGAGCATTTTTCTGATGCGGTAAAGTTACTGAAAAAAGCCTATTTCTCTGGGCTATACAATAAAAACAGACCCGGCTGGAGCAACCTTTTCAACCGTCAATATATATATCAATTACCCTGGTATCTCGTTATCGGTGCACCCAATTCCGGTAAAACAACCGCACTGGCAAATTCTGGTCTGCACTTTCCATTAGAAGACTATCTTGGGAAATCGGCTCTGTATGGAATGCAGGGTATGAATGACTGTAATTGGTGGTTTACCAATAATGCCGTTCTGCTTGATACTGCCGGACGCTATACCACACAGGACCGTTCACACGGGCAAGATGCCAATGAATGGAAAAGTTTTATCCAGTTATTGAAAAAATACCGTACCCGTCAGCCGCTCAATGGACTCATTATTACCATTAGCGTGGAAGACTTACTGAATCCATCAGCCGAAGCACGGGATAGACAATCTTATATATTGCGTAGACGCCTATCGGAATTACATGAACGTCTGAAGATACGTTTTCCTATTTATATCTTGATCACCAAAACGGATTTACTAAAAGGATTTACCGCTTATTTCTCCCATTTTGATAAA
Source organism: Xenorhabdus littoralis (assembly GCF_033949345.1). Lineage (NCBI taxonomy): Bacteria > Pseudomonadati > Pseudomonadota > Gammaproteobacteria > Enterobacterales > Morganellaceae > Xenorhabdus > Xenorhabdus littoralis. Next base: position 37,677 of record NZ_VCDP01000010.1, on the reverse strand, counting down.
ACATCACGCGAGCAAATTTGGGGATTCAATTTCCCGTGGGGCGGTAAGCTGGGTTGTAATCTGAATACAATCTTTGAACAACAATATAGTCAGTTACAACAACGATTGGATGCAGAATTACCCTATATCCTCTTGAATGGACATGATTCACGGGAATGTGCAGAAAGTTATCTGTTCCCACAAGAAATGGCTTCCTTGCGTCCACTCATTGAACAATATCTTGAAATCGTATTCGCAAAATCAGGATTTGAAATACCCTGCTATCCACGCGGGTTGTATTTCACCAGCGGAATACAAGAAGGACAGCCATTCGACAATGTGATGGCGCAATTTAACCGGAAATTTCAACTGCCAACAAATAATGATAGTGATTCCATGTCATGGGGAGATGATAAAGGAATTGTGCATCCTTCTCCTGTGCGTCAGGCTTATTTTCTGAAAAATGTACTGGAAAATATTTTCCGTGAAGCAGGCATTGCCAGTTATAACCGTTGGTGGGTATACCGAAAACGCCTGCTAAACGGATTAGGTTATCTTTCTTTGCTTGGCATACTGGCAGTGATTACCGACTTGTTTTTTACCAGTTATAACAACAACAAAAATTATCTGATGGAAGTACAAGACAAAATTCCGGCTATCGTACTTCAGGGAGATGAAGTAAAGAGAAACCCGAATAATATTTATGCCCTGCTGCCTATTTTAAATAGTCTGGCTCAGTTAAATAAAAGTAAAAACTTTTCTTTGGATAATCCCCCGCTATCCTACCGTATGGGGCTATACAGTGGTGAGCAAGTCAGTGATGCAAGCAACTCTCTGTACAGAAAGGCGCTACAAACATTGTTGTTACCCCAAGTAGCAAAGCTAATTACTAACCAGATGAAAAATGAAAATGAGGATGATATAGAGAAAACCTACAATACGCTAAAAGCGTATCAAATGTTGTATCAGCCTGAACATTATGATGGCAAGTTTCTGCACAACTGGATAATGCGCTATCTGGAAACCCGCCTGGATGCAAATACAACACAAAAACAGCTGCAACAACTTGATGAACACCTTAGTCAATTATTGGAAAATCAGGCTGTGACATCACCGTTTATTCGTGATAATAATCTGCTTAAACAAAAACAAGTCTTAATCAGCAAAATTCCACCAGCCCAACGTGCCTACAACTATTTAAAGAATAAGTTATTGGATGATCCTGAATTAGCTCCGGTGAATTTGGAGACGCTTGCGGGTCCGCAGGCTGAATTAGCTTTCTCAAGCATGTTTTCAAACAATCTCGCAAACAATCTCGCAAACAATCAGGCAAGCAATAGCGGAACATCATTTGCCAACGGTATACCGGGAATGTTTACTCCGGCTGGTTATCAGAAAGGCATTGATAAAGATCTCAATACTTTTCTTACCACGTTATATTCGCAAGATAATTGGGTACTTGGCCCTTATGCGAGAAAATTAACAATCAACGAAATTAAATCCTTCGTTAAACAGTTCTATATCAATGATTACATATATCAATGGGACAAATTTCTGGCTGATATCCGTTTAAACAATATTGACAGTCTGGATCAACGAACCAATACCGCACGTTTACTCTCTGCTTCTGATTCACCACTGCGTAATCTTGTTATTAATATCAGTAAAAATGTCACACTGCATAATGAAATACTCAATAAAAATAACGCAGCGACCAAACAGCTCAACAGAGTTGTAAAGAGTCAAACGGATAAACTCACACAATTAGCATCTAAACAACCGTTAGTTTCCGCACAGCAATTAGTTCCCAAACAAATATGGCCTGACAATCAGAAATATACGCCGGAACAGGCGCTGGAAGCCCATTTTTCACAAATTACTGCGTTGGCAAAAGGGGCAAATGAAAAAAATAATCAGAAGATCCCTTTCGATGATACGTTGAAAAAGATTGGCGAGTTATATCAGTACCTCACATCCGTACAAAGTGCGGTAAAAACCAGTATGCCCTTTCCTCCCAATAATATTATCACTCAGTTACAAGCCACATCCGAACGCCTGCCAATACCGTTCAGAAGCATGGTTTACTCACTGGCTGTCGGTGCCAGTAGCGATACCCAGATGAGTGATATGAAAAACATCGCCAAGCACCTCAGTGCAGAAATCGGCAGTTTTTGTAATCAGGCAATTGCTAATCGCTATCCGTTAATCGCTAAGGCACGTCGGGATATCAAACCGGATGACATGGCCAGAATATTTGCTCCTGAGACAGGTTTAATGGACAGTTTTTTCCAGAAGAATTTAGTGGGGAAAGTAGACACAACTCTGCAAAGATGGCGGTTTATGCCGGGTGTCAATGGCAAGCCGTTACCGGGAGGAGAAACCTTACTCCGGCCTTTCCAGCAGGCGCAAATTATCCGTAATGCGTTATTTACCAGTGGAACACCGACGCCCTTATTTCGTGTCATGGTTCGTCCAATCAGCATGGATAACAATGTATTAAGCATGATACTGGATGTAGATGGGCAGAAATTACAATACAGCCACGGGCCACAACTTTCACAGCTCATCAGTTGGCCGGGTCCGGCTAAAAGCAATCAGGTTCATATGCAGTTGAATCTGAACGATGGTACAACCGTGAATTTATCAACTTCTGGCTTCTGGGCACTAAATCGACTCTTGGATCAGGCACAACGAATCCCGCATGGCAGCACGGAGGATTCATCTGATGATATGGGCTTACAAGCCATGTTTAATATCAAAGGTCACTCTGTTTCTCTGGACTTTACACCGAACAGTGTTTTCAGCCCATTCAGACTTCCTGTTTTCTCTTGTCCTAATTTGAAGATCCTGACCGTATAAGCAATCACTGCATAAACAATCACCGCATAAACAATCAATTCAATATGAACTGATTATCTCAATATGACCTGAATATAGACTGAAAATATCATGAATATTGACACCTTGCTTACCCCGATCGATACAGAGTTGGCCTGTGGAGAAAATCTGGAATACGATGACGAATTCATGGCCTTAGAGCAATTATTGGTCGAAAAACCCGAGCAGCAGTTTGGCGATGTCATCATTCCGGCCGAACCACCCCATTGGGGAGAGGTGGAGAAAAAAACCATTCACCTACTCTCTCGCACCAAAGATCTGCGTATCATCATAGCGCTTATGCAGTCATGGCTGAACCTGCGTGGATTATGTGGTTATGCTGATGGACTGGACTTGCTCCGCCAGACCCTGGAGCGTTATTGGGCAGAGGTGTGGCCAAGGCTGGAATTTGATGGTGAGTATGATTTTTTACTTCGCCTGAACACACTGGCCGCCATCGAAGATGGTTCACCTTGTACAGTAAAGGCTCAGCACTCTGTTTTGCTGAAAAGTGTTTCGGATGAGCTGACATTGCAGAACGCATATTTACTCCTTAGCGGCACAGTAACAGAAGTCAGCGGTTATACAGGTGGGCGAACCCGATTAATCAATGAATTGAAACAACAGTCCGATAACCCTGAGGTTCTGGCAACAATAGCTATTCACGAACACTTGACTGCCCTGATGGAGATTATCCGTCATAACTTATCGGCCGGTCATGTGCCAGAACTACCGAATTTCCTGAAACAGCTGGATACAATCATTAAATTTTGCGCCACAGATGACTCAGAAACAGGCAGTGCAGAATCACTTGATTCGGCATCGCTTAGCAATCCAAACACATCAATGGAACAGGCAACCTCAGCCATCATAACTTCAGAACAAGTCCCTTTTTCCCATTGGCAGGCAGCCGAAGCCAATAATCGTGATGAAGCACGCATGTTATTGGAAAAAGCCAAAATCTATTTTCTGAAGCACGAACCAAGCCATCCTGCTCCGATAATGATTAGTCGTATTCAGCGGCTGATTGATAGTGATTTTATGAATATCATTCTCGACCTTGCACCAGAAGGATTGAACCAGCTAGAAATCATTTTTGGTCGCTCACACCATTCCAACATGGATTCTGAACCCAGTTATGACATGGACCCTGATATGGATTAATTATTTCTTCTTTTAATACTTTTAGTTATCTGACCGCATGTCTCCTTATATCCCTTAGATTAAGCGACAGCTAGAAAGATCAAGGAGATCAATTTACCGCCTTGTAACCAATGACGGAGTACTTGCCATGAAATCCAGCGGACAAAAGTTTATAGCCCGGAATCGGGCCCCCCGTGTACAGATTGAATATGATGTTGAGCTTTACGGCTCGGAAAAAGCAGTTCAATTACCCTTTATCATGGGAGTTATCGCTGATTTGGCAGGAAAACCTGAGGAAGCCTTGCCAGATGTCAATGACCGCAAATTTCTGGAAATTGATGTTGATAACTTTGATGAACGCATGAGTTCAGTCAATCCCCGTGTTGCCTTTCAGGTTGACAATACCCTGACGGGCGAAGGTAAGTTGAATATCGATTTAACGTTTAAAAATATGGAGGACTTTCAACCGGATGCAATAGCCAAAAATGTAGAGCCCCTGGCTAAGCTACTGGAAGCCCGTGTCCAGTTGGCCAATTTACTGTCCTATATGGACGGTAAAGACGGAGCAGAAAAACTGATTTCTGAGATATTGCAAAACCCCGCCCTGCTGCAATCACTGGCGGAAGCTCCAAATCCTGAAAATAGCGCTTCAGCAAGTGGTACTGAAAACAGCACTACTGAAGACAGTACAGAAGATAAGGAGTAATGAATGAGTACACCTGAACAAGACACTTTGCTTCAGCAAGAGCAGGTAGCTAAAGAGTATACCCCTGATGAACTCAGTACATTGCTGAATAAAGAATTCCGCCCGCAAAGTGATCATACACGCAATGCCGTTGAAAATGCGGTAAAAACACTGGCACAACAAGCACTGGAAAATACCGTCACGGTTTCTGGCGATACTTATCGTACCATCCAGTCACTCATTGCTGAAATCGATGCCAAAATTTCCCAGCAGATGCATCATATCCTGCATCATAAGGAGTTTCAGACTCTGGAAGGGGCCTGGCGGGGTTTGCACCATCTGGTCAACAATACAGAAACCGATGAAATGCTGAAAATCCGGGTGATGTGCCTTTCCAAAAAGGAATTGAGCAACACACTAAAACGTTTCAAAGGGATCAGTTGGGATCAAAGCCCGCTTTTCAAAAAAATCTATGAAGCTGAATATGGTCAGTTTGGTGGTGAACCCTTCGGCTGTCTGGTGGGGGATTACTATTTCGACCATACTGCGCCGGATGTTGAACTTTTGCGCCAAATGGCACAAATCAGCGCAGCAGCACATTGCCCGTTCATTGCAGGTGCAGCACCAAGTGTTATGCAAATGGAGTCCTGGCAGGAGTTGGCTAACCCCAGAGATCTCACCAAGATTTTCCAAAATACTGAATATGCGCCCTGGCGCAGTTTACGCGAATCAGAAGACGTACGTTATATCGGGTTAGCACTGCCACGTTTCCTCTCCCGTTTACCTTATGGTGCTCTTACAAATCCGGTTGATAATTTCAATTTTGAGGAAAATACCGAAGGACCGAATCACGACAACTACACTTGGTCAAATTCCGCTTATGCCATGGCTGTCAATATTAATCGCTCATTTAAGCTCTATGGCTGGTGTACCTCCATCAGGGGAGTAGAATCCGGCGGGATGGTGGAAAACCTGCCTTGCTACACATTTCCTTCTGATGACGGCGGCGTAGATATGAAATGCCCCACCGAGATTGCAATCAGTGATCGTCGTGAGGCGGAATTGGCAAAAAATGGCTTTATTCCGTTATTGCATCGCAAAAACACCGATATGGCTGCCTTTATTGGTGCTCAATCCCTGCAAAAACCAGCCGAATACTACGATCCAGATGCTACCGCTAACGCCAACCTTGCGGCGCGTCTTCCCTACTTATTCGCCTGCTGTCGTTTTGCACACTACCTGAAATGTATGGTGCGCGACAAAATAGGGACTTTTCAAGAACGGGCGGATATGGAGCGGTGGCTTAATGAGTGGATCACTAATTATGTTGATGGTGATCCGGTCAACTCGTCGCAAGCAACTAAAGCAAGGAAACCGCTGGCTGCGGCAGAAGTTCTGGTAGAGGAAATAGAAAGTAACCCCGGATATTATCAAGCGAAATTTTTCCTGCGGCCGCATTATCAGCTGGAAGGTCTGACTGTTTCTCTACGCTTGGTTTCAAAACTACCTTCACTAAAAGGAGCTTAACGCAATATTAAATACGCTTTTCCCAAACAAAATCTCATCATTAATCTTTAGATAGCCATACATACATATCTATCCCTACACCCTGTATATACCCAATGGATATCCAATATGCACTTATTGGATTCAACTAATTCAACTTTATTTAAGGTGGAACATTATGTCTACTGCTGGCATTGATGCATTTATTAATTTTACGAATGTTAAGGGCGAGTCAGGTGACAGCGCGTATAAAGATTGGACGGCTGTCAGGTCATTTTCACTCGAAGTAGTTAACCGTGTTAGTCATGAAAAACAAGGAGGCGGATTAGGTTCTGGTGTCGTAGATGTTTCAGGTCTGGCCGTCGATCTCCTGTTTGATAAATCAGCTATCACCCTACGCCAATATATTGTTAAGGGAACACATATTAAAGATGTGACACTTAATGTACGTCGACAAGGGGGTAAACAAGAGAATTGGTATTCATTAGCATTAACAAACGCAATCATTGCAAGATCCACGCTGACATATGGAGACGGTTTTTTCTTTTCCTCCATCATCATAGCCTTCCAGAAACACAAAGAAAGCTACTTCTCTCAAGAGTATGGATCAGGAGCTAAAGGTGCTGAAGTCAGCTATGACTGGGACTCTTATGCCAATACCGGTGGTTAATATACCTAAAACATACCCAATAACCTCTCTAAAATCAGAGAGGTTATTTCATCACAATAGGCATCCATAACAATAAATATCCACGACAATAAATCTCCACGACAATAGGTATCCATGATGATGCGATTCTCCATTGTTAAAAACTCTGGAACAAACCAACCATCACAACTGAGTTACGACTTTTCCCCTCCCGGAGGCACTATTGGTCGCAGTACAGACAATAACTGGATTCTGCCCGATGAAGAGCTGGCCATTGCCCGATTGCAAGCCGTGGTGTCCATTACTGCCGATGGAGAATGTCGGATTAACAATCAAGGTTCTGCATCTGAAATTTTGCTGAATATGATACCGCTGGCTCCTGAACGTCAGGTTGAAATTCGTGATGGCGATAGGCTGGATATCGGCAGCTACCAGATTAAAGTCATGAATATCGATAAAACGCCACTCTCACCGTTAAATCGCAATCAACCGGAAAACTCCAATGGAATTTGGGACGATCTTGAACAAATTCTTGCGGCTTCAGATACCTTTTCCTCTCAAGAAAAGCCTCCGGCAACTCAGGAGAAGGAGTGGAACAACAATAATCCCCCGGTAAACCATTCTCCAGTCAATCATTCTCCGGTAAATCCTCTGGTGAAAGAGAGTCAACACAGGGAACGAAACCCGATTGATCCACTGACTCAAATTGAGCGGACAACTGATCTTGAGAGCCTGCAACTACGGCCTACAGATCCCATGAGTATGTTCAATTCAGATACAACTTTCCAACAGGAAAATATCCTGAATGACCATACGCCGACAACGTTATTACAACGCGATAAGCAATATGAACATCAAGATGACGATAAAAAGGAAATTGATCCACTCGTCTTGTTTTCTGATAAACATACGCAACATGCCAAAGATAAAGATGATGATCTCTTTAACCAGATATTGGATAACGCCGTGCCACTAAATTCTCTGCATGATGCAACGACTTCTGAATCTCAATGGGTACCTGAATTTCAAGCAACAGAAGAAAACATAAAGGAAACAGCCAGAACGCCGGATCAGAGAATCAATAACCACCATGAACCCCATAACCATCAAACCCATGAAGTCAAATTGGAAGAACAACCAGAAGGAAAGTTACTGGCCGCCTTGCTGGATGGAATGGGGCTAAAAGATCTTCACAGACTGCAATTTGATGAACAGTTCATGTATCAGTTAGGGCGGTTAGTCAGTCAATTATCCCAAGGGATAATATCCCTCAACGCCACACGCAATTTGCTGAAACGCAAATTAGATGTGGAGACAGACATGGTCCGGATTCTGCCGGATTTACATAACCCATTTAAACTTTTGCCTTCTGCCCAGTCTGTTCTGGCAATGATACTGAGTGGTCATATGCCGGGGTTTATGCCACTTGAGGAAGCTACCCGCGATATATTAACCGAGCTACAGGCACACCAATTGGGCATGGTTGCAGGAATGCGTACGACTGCGGCAGATATATTACATTTATTCAACCCCGCTATTCTTGAACAAACAGCACAGGATGACGGTTATTTATCACGTTTATCGTTCTCGTCAACCAACAAAGCATTCATGTGGGATTATTTCACTAAATATTACCGAGCAAAAACGGGTCAATTTGAACATGACTCCGCGCTGTTTAGCGACAATTTCCTGCAAGCTTATGACGCAGAAGTTGAACGATATAAAAACAGCCAAAGCAGAACCCCAAAATAGCAGCCACATAGCTGTCTATGTTCTTGGGGATGAATAAGAGGCTCCTGCCTCTCACCGGAGGCCAGCCTTTGGCTGGGCAAATTCGTTCCTTTGCCGTCGCGCCGCATCTTGAAATCTATTGGGTATATAACGACTAATAGGATAGCCCATGAACGACAATCTCAACTTACTCCATGGCGGTTATCGCAGCAGAAGTAATGCGACTCGTATCACTGCCAAAGACAGAGTCCAGCCGTCTTTGCTGGACAAACTCACCGATAACGAACCGGATAAAAAAAAAGAGGCTATCAATAACTATCTATTGTCGCATAGTGCCTTCCGGCAAAGTGTCATGAAGGATTTACAATGGTTGCTCAATAGCATTAACAGTGAATCAGATCAGGATCTGACTCCCTTCCCGGAAATTTGCAAATCTGTTTATAACTTTGGTTTGGTTCCCCTTGCGGGTAAACCCCTCTCTGAAATAGAGAAGGAAGATATCCAGCATCGAATCATTTCTGCTATTCGTATATTCGAACCACGTATCATTCCCGATGGACTTGAAGTGAGCTGCGTTACTGATACTGATTCGTTGATTTTATACAACACACTACCCATAGAAATAAAAGGGTTTTTATGGTGCATTCCCTGGCAAATAGAATTCCTGTTCCACGCTGATATCGATCTGGAAAACGGTTATTTCACCGTAAAAGACGCCAGTTAACGTCAAGATAACAAAGATATTAAGAGGGGCCATGGACAGTAAACTGCTTGAATATTATAACCGCGAGTTGGTGTACTTACGCGAAATGGGTAAAGAATTTGCCGAACGCTACCCTAAAGTCGCCAATCGCTTAGGAATGCATGGTATTGATGTTGCAGATCCCTATGTTGAACGCCTGATGGAAGGATTTGCTTTTCTGACCTCCCGTATTCAATTGAAAATGGATGCGGAGTTTCCCCGCTTTTCCGAACACTTGCTGGAGATGTTATATCCTAATTACCTGTCACCAACACCTTCAATGGCAATCGTTGAACTCCAGCCTGATACCAGCAAGGGGGATATCAGCCACGGGTTTTTAGTACCGCGTGGAACGTTCATGCATTGCCAGACGTTAAAAAAAGATGGTATTACCTTTCAGTATGCCACAACACAAGATGTTGTCTTGCAACCCCTGCATCTGCAAAATGTTGAACTCGGTAAAATTCCCGCCAACCTTCCTCTCGTAACCTTAGATCTCCACCAATATGGTGCTGTCAGCGCACTGCGCATTCATCTTAGCTGCAAGGAAAAATTTTTCCTTAATGAACTGGATCTCAACAAACTGGTCTTTTTTCTTTCAGGCCCGGAGATTCAATCCCAACAATTGCTGGAACTGATTATGGAGCACTCGGTTGGTATTGTATGCCAGACGCTGGGTGATAATCCCCAATATCAGGTCTTGCCCGATATTTCCCCGCATCATGAGGGATTTGAAGATGAGCAGTCATTGTTTCCTAACGACCCACGTCATTTCAGTGGCTATCGGCAACTTCAGGAATATTTCGCTTTTCCGGCACGTTTCCAGTTTTTCAGTATCAGTGGAATGAACTCATTACTGAAAAACATAACAGAAAAAAGTGAATTTGAGCTGCTTATGCTTTTAGATAAAACAGATGCCGATCTGGAGCGTCTGATAGATGTCTCTTACTTAACCTTAAACTGCACACCAGTAATTAATTTATTTCCTAAAATCACTGAACGCATCACAGTGGGCGAAAATACCAATGAATATCATTTAGTTGTCGATAATACCCGCCCGCTGGATTATGAGATTTTTTCGGTACAACGTTTGCACGGTGCCGATATCAAACGCAAAGAAACACAAATATTCAGACCCTTCTGGTCTACTTTCAGTAATGATAAAAACAATTACGGCACTTATTTTTCTTTACGCCGGGACCCCCGTATTTTATCTGCGCAAGCTCGTCATTACGGAACACGATCCAGCTATATCGGTACAGAAACATTTGTTTCCATTGTTGATGAACAGCATTCGCCGTGGCCTAATCAGTTAAAATTCCTGACCGCTGATGTCATGTGTACTAACCGTGATTTATCTGCGATGTTGCGCCAGCAGGATCTTGAGAACTTTGCCATGTTAGATTCTATTCCCATCAACAAAATTGTGTTTCTCAAAAGACCGACACCACCACGCCCGGCTTTGGCACAGGGTGCAACCTCTTGGAAATTAATCAGTCAGCTTCAACTTAATTATTTGAATTTTATGGATAAAGATGATGAGCAAGGAACTCAGGCATTACGACAGTTACTGAGTCTATATGCTGACCTTGCAGATCCGGCCATCGTCCGCCAGATTAACGGTATTCGTCACTGTTCATTAAAGACTGTCTATCGGCGGGTTCCTGAACCCGGCCCGATAGTTTTCGCCCGTGGTATCAGCATCCGGTTAGAAGTGAACGAACAGGAGTTTGCGGGAACCAGTCCCTGGCTGTTAGGCAGTGTACTGGACAAACTCTTTTCACGCCTGATAACCATGAACTCCTTTACTGAAACGACTTTATACAGCCAACAACGTGGCGATATCGGCTTTTGGCCTGCCCGTATGGGTAGCAAAAAGCTGATATAAAAAAGGAAAGGTGAATATGAGTCAAGCAACCGCTCTTTCCATTCGTCGTATATCTCGTTTGCCGGATGATTTTTGGCAGCAACTCACGCAAGCGCCGTGGCAATTCGATTTATTTCAAACTTTACGCCGTATAGATGCCCAATCCGGAGCAGATTATATGCTTGGCTCTGCCCCATTGCCGAAATACGAACTCTTGCGGTTAGGACAAAAAGCTTCCATGATTTTCGCACCATCGACTATTTCTGAAATTAAAAAACGCGATAACTCAACGCTGTATGACATTCTGATTTACAGTTTTGGTTTGTTCGGCCCTAATGGTCCCATGCCGCTGCATATAACCGAATATGCCTATTCGCGGCAGTATAATTATCAAGATTCCACTCTGAATGCATTTATCAATTTATTTCACCATAGACTGATCATGCTGTTCTACCGGGCTTGGGCTAATGCCCAACCTACAGTCTCGCTCGATAGGCAGGATGACCAACGCTTTTGCCATTATCTCGCCTGTCTGGTAGGAATGGGATTACCCGCTCAGCAAAAACCGGATTCAATCAGTGATCATGCCCGATATTCACTATCTGGTCATTTATCCCGTCAGGGCCATAACGCAGAAGGATTAAGCAAAATACTGCTCAATTATTTCGGTATTCCAATAAAAATTGTGCAGAATATCCCTCAATGGCTAAAAATCGAAACGCGTGATCAGGCTCAATTAAAGGCAGGACGCAATATGCCCCGTTTAGGCCAATCTACCTTTTTAGGAACAGCACTATACGATGTTCAACATAAATTTCGCATCGAATTAGGCCCGTTAATCATGGCGGAATATAAAAAGTTCTTGCCGGGAGAACCTAAATCACAACAACTTCGTGACTGGGTTCATCAATATCTGGGAATCGAATACGCATGGGATGTTCGATTAATACTCCATCAGTCAGAGACTAAAGGAATACATCTATCCGAGCCGATAAAATTGGGTCTGAATAGTTGGCTGGGCAAAATGGAACAACCGATCCATCGCGGAGATTTACTCTATGACCCAGAATCCCCGGCTGTTTCTTAAATCTCTCTCACTTTCTCGGTGTCATTACTGTCCGTTGTCTACTGCTTGTTATTATCCACTACCTACTCCCAATGGATTTCAAGCTGTAGCTTGAAAGACGACGGGTATATCAACGATAGCTCCACGGATTATACTCTATGTCAGAAATCAATCGTTCTGTACTCTTTGGTAAACTCAACCGTGTTCTATTCACTTCTTTGGAGGGTGCGACCACCTTTTGTAAATTGCGGGGTAATCCTTACGTCGAATTAGTTCACTGGATGCATCAGCTTATGCAGCAGCAAGACAGTGATCTACAGCAAATTATCCGTTACTTTGCACTGGACGAGGCCATACTGACTAAAGATATTGTTGCAGCACTGGATCGCTTGCCACGTGGAGCCAGTGCTATCTCTGATCTTTCAGAGCATATTGATAATTCGGTAGAACGCGCCTGGATATACGGCTCACTGAAATTTGGGGTTGATAAGATCCGTAGTGCGCATTGGTTGATTGGTATGTTAAAAACGTTTAATTTACACAATGCACTGAAAGCGATTTCCACTCAGTTCGACCGGATTAATGCGGATATTCTACTCGACAATTTCAATGAAATTTGCAACAGCAGTGATGAGGCTCAAGAAAGCGCATTACTGTCAGAAAGTACCCAAGAAACAACACAACAAACAGCGGCAAACTCAGCATTACAACAATATGGGCAGGAATTGACAGCCCGTGCGCGCAACGGTGAAATTGATCCCGTATCAGGACGCGATGAAGAAATTCGTCAGATTGTTGATATCCTCATGCGCCGCCGTCAGAACAATCCGCTCCTGACTGGTGAAGCCGGTGTCGGCAAAACCGCCGTCATTGAAGGATTGGCCTTGAGAATTGCATCGGGAGAAGTTCCGCCACCTTTGCGCAACGTCCAGCTTTGGTTGCTCGACATAGGAATGTTACAGGCAGGAGCAGGAGTCAAAGGCGAGTTCGAATCTCGTTTACGTAAAGTCATTGACGAAGTGCAATCCAGCCCAATCCCGATAATTCTGTTTATTGACGAAATCCACACCTTGATTGGGGCGGGCGGACAACAAGGAACCGGAGATGCAGCCAACCTGCTGAAACCCGCATTGGCACGTGGTCAATTACGGACTCTCGGGGCCACTACTTGGTCTGAATATAAAAAGTATATCGAAAAAGATCCCGCCCTGACCCGCCGTTTTCAGGTTGTCCAAGTTCACGAACCCGATGAAACCAAAGCATTATTGATGCTACGCAGTCTGGTCAGTGTATTGGAACAGCATCATCACGTGCTCTTGCTGGATGAAGCTGTTGAAGCTGCCGTGCGTCTTTCACATCGGTATATCCCGGCCCGTCAATTACCGGACAAAGCAATAGCATTGCTTGATACCGCCTGTGCCAGAGTTGCCGTCAGCCAACATGCAGAACCGCCGCAACTGGAAAATTGTCGTCACCAGATAGATGCATTAAATATTGAGCTGGATATTGTCAGGCGGGAATCCAAACTGGATATCGGTGATAAACAGCGTTCAGAAGTTATTTTAAACGAACTCTCTGTATTGGAAGCACAAAGGATTCAGTTGCAAGAACGCTGGGAACAGGAACTGGCCTTGATCGACAAAATTATTTCCCTGCGGGCAAAATTAAATCAGGAACATCAGGAGCATCAGGAACATCAGGAGCATCAGGAACATCAGGAACATCAGGAACATCAGGAACATCAGGAACATCAGGAACATCAGGGAGAATATGATAATAATAAAGCAGAGTACACCGAACTATCAGAACTACAACATCAATTGAAAACCTTACAAGGAGAAGAACCCCTTATTTTTGCTGCCGTAGATAATAATGTTGTTTCTTCCGTTGTTTCAGACTGGACAGGCATTCCCCTCAATCGCATGGTAAAAGACGAAATCGACGCCGTACTGCAACTGGCTGACACACTCAGCCAGCGTGTCATCGGTCAGCATCACGGATTAGAACTCATCGCAAAACGGGTACGCACTTCGCGCGCGAAACTGGATGATCCCAACAAACCCGTCGGAGTTTTCATGCTATGTGGCCCGTCTGGTGTCGGTAAAACTGAAACAGCGCTTGCTCTCGCAGAGACTTTATACGGTGGAGAGCAAAATCTGATCACCATCAATATGAGTGAATTTCAGGAAGCACATTCAGTATCCACCCTGAAAGGTGCGCCTCCCGGTTATGTGGGTTATGGTGAAGGCGGCGTACTGACTGAAGCTGTCCGGCGGCGTCCCTACAGTGTCGTTTTGCTGGATGAAATAGAAAAAGCCCATCCCGATGTCCATGAGATCTTCTTTCAGGTCTTCGATAAAGGCTGGATGGAAGATGGCGAAGGACGCCACATCGATTTCCGGAATACGATTATTATTCTGACATCCAACGTAGGTTCTGACCTGATAAGCTCACTCTGCACTCAATCGGATGAAGAAGCTGCCATGCCAGAGCCAGAAAAACTCAGTACCGCATTGCGCAAACCACTATTGAATGTATTCCCCGCTGCCCTATTGGGTCGTTTGCTGGTCATTCCTTACTATCCGTTAAGTCATGAAGTGATGATCAATATCGTATACCTGCAATTGGAAAGGATTCAAAAACGTTTATTAGAAAATCATGGCATCACAGCAATATTTGATGATGCCATGGTAGAACACATCGTCAACCGATGCACAGAAATTGAATCGGGTGGGCGTATGGTTGATGCGATCCTGACAAATAGCCTGCTACCACAAATCAGCCAGCAACTGCTTGCTGCCAGCGCCCGTGATAAACAATATCACCAATTAAAGGTATTTCTCGAACAAGGTGAATTTCAATTTGAGTTTACGGATTAAATTTGTGCATCCCAAAGATCTCAAAAAATATCTGATGTAATTAAATCCCTATAAAGGGATTTAATTTGCACTGATACATCCTAAGCCACTCCTGATACAGTAGTATTTAAAGGTAAAATCAGTATTTGAGAACTCTCTTTACCAACAATGGTATATTGAGCCTGAAATACACCTTCTTTGCCATTCTCACTTATAGTAAACCCTTATAAATCAGATTGTTGAAATAATACTGTAAAATCATTATCTAAATCAGCTTCACTAACAATATATCTGCTCTCTAAATGTGCCGTTTTCGGTGAGTTAGAACCCATAAAATAGGCATTTAAATAGATGTCAACAACCACTTCATCACCAATTTCAATATTATTATTTCAAAAATCACTCTATGTTCATATCTTCATAATAAGTAGAGAGAGGCAAATTCAATATATTAGAATAAACGGGAGTGTTTGGGGAAACATCTGGTATAACCTTATAATCAACTTGAAAAGTACCAGAAGATCCTTCAGCATCGCTGGAATAACCCGCGAGATCACCTTGAGCAATAGTGATAGGGATTTCAGTCTTAAGATTATCTTTATTTATCTTAATATCATTATATGTAATGATATTACGTTTTTTTACGTTGCTGTTATCTTTATAGCCATTCAGATAAACGGTAACGTGAATTTTATCATTTACCGCTTTATTTGTATAATTAGGAATTGTGAGGTGTAAATCTCCAGTAATGGCGGAAATGTTTACAAAAGTAACTGTAGTTTCCGGGGCCGCAAGCGTACGCGAAACAGCAGGATCTGGTATTGATAATGTACTGCTTACGGCAGTAAAGTTTTGTACTGAGGAAGAAAAACTATCACCATTTTCATTAGTTAAAAGATAATAGATCGAATTATCGTTAGTTGTATTAACATGAGTTTTTGCTAATAAAATACCTTCTATTAATTTCTTCAATTTATTAATTTTTACAAATTGATCGTTAATGATAACCGCCCCTAATGTTCTTTCTTCATCAAAGTGTAAGTTGGTAGTTAAACTTGATGGTAGGTTAGCAGGATAATAATTTCCTGCATATTCATCTAAATCCAGCACATTATAAATGTCTAACGGCAGAAATAAAGGAGGCAAATTTCCTCCCGGCTCTGTATCAAGGAAGATAACTTGAGTTAAAACATTTCTCTTATAGAGGATACTACCTGAATAATATGAAGCTGTGATATTAAATATTCCTGGCATAGTTGCCCCCAGATAGATGGTAGCCATACCTTGAGGATCTGTCTGGACTTGGAATCCTAAATCATTATCATTTTTCAACTGGGTATTTTTGTTTATATCTGAAAAAAATTGTACTGCAGAACTATGAGTATAAAAATATATTTTGGCTGTTTTTTTGGGATTTCCTGATGTACCGTCAGGTTTTGCATCGGTTACCTTTACTGTTAATTGCAGAAAATAACCTGTAATACCAATATCAGCAATATCAGAAAAAGTACTGTAAGCGAGTAAACCAAGTGGAGCTACTAACGGGGATAACAGAACATCCTCATAAATATAGGTAATTGTATCAAGTGGTTTTTCATTATTACTATCGGTTATATCTGTAATTTTGAAGGTGATTTTATCTCCAGCTTTTGCATCAGCAAGCGGGTAAAGAATATTAGTCGTTGTCCCCTTATCGCCGGTGAATAAAGTTAGATAATGAAATTCAGCAATTTTTGCTGAGGACGAATCAAGTTCCCATTTCAATTTTTTCTCTGGAACTGAATTACCACTTACGCTATCACTATAAGTGATTTTTACAGTCAATGATCTATTTTTTATATCAATTGTTTCATTTTTGTTAGGAATTATTGTTATAGACATAATTTTCTCCTGATAAATTACCTGTGTATTATTCAGAAAGTAATTGCAGACATTGAAATTCCGTTAAAACATAACCATATAAATGTAAGTATTACATTTATTCATCACCCTCCAAAACAACCACTAATTATGACCATCTAATTTAAAGATCAGTTTGTTTAATAGAGCAGCGACCTCACTATTTACATTACCATTAAGAAGAGATAATTAAATTAAAATACACTTATTTCCACACAGTCATTATAATGTATATTTATTATGTATTTTTATAGATATTAAAATTTTAAGTAAAACCTGTTATTGCAGTGTCTTAAATTTAAATAACAACTGCAAGCCTCGAAATCAAAAAAAATTCAAATATTGAAATAAGATGTTATTTACATATCCACTCGTATATTTATTGGAAAATAATCAATTAAATTATATTTATATCCATCTACACCCAATAAATTTAAATTTACATCGTGCAAACACAAACCAAAAAAAACGATGAAAAAAAGTTATCAATTGATAACTTTCTGTCATCGATGAAATATTACATAACTCTACGCTTTTTCCTTATGTAGGATGGCATAAATAAGTACCTCAGGTATTTTTATATCAGATAATGACTTTCAACCCATTTTTTATCTCACCTAAATAAGACTTAAAGCATTGCTACACTATTTTGAAAATTTATTTATAAATCCTCATTCATCTTCATTATATAGTAGTAAAAGAATTTAAATTAGTATCATTCAAAATAGTTATCACATCCTCAATGGAGGATGCTATTTTTTATTGGTTTAATTGAGCAAAACTAACTGACGATTAAAGCTTGATAATAATGGAAATAAAGATACAGAAGTTCATGTTATGGCATGGGATGACTTAACAAAAGTGAAGTTTAATTAACCTGTTTTCAATTCGTCACTGATATCTAAAAAGAATCAGTTTTAAGAAAAATCATCAATCCACAACAAAGTCCTTATAGAACGCAAGGATTTTAAAGAAGAGATAACCCCTGCTACACAGTTAACTGTGTAGCAGGGGAAAAAGCGCGTTCAACAACGCAGGAAATTAAAAAATGAACATGAAAATATCATCAGCCAAAACGTGATTCTGTTAAATCATTGATCATGGTACTTTGCATCCCATGCCAGATCATCCCGCTATCTTTACCATAATTACGTACACAATCCATGATCTTGTCATAAGATTGTTCCTGACACAGTGAGATTAATTGCTGATAGAAATTCAATGCCAGTTTACGTGCTTCAGGGCTTGAGAAATAGTAGCGACCCACCCGGGTATAAAGCCCTTTCAGTCCATTAATGATCAAACCATAAATCGGGTTTCCTGACGCGAAGGCAAGACCACGGAAAATATTATAATCCACAGAGCTGAATGACTCTGCGGTATCTTCCACGTTTTCCCTTTCCGCCAGAACCTCCAGTGATTTTTCCGGATTATTCCTGAATGCAGTACGGATAAAGATGGCAGCAATATTAGTGCGCACTGACAACAAGTTATCAATTAACTGGGGAACGCTCTCATGATCAAGACGCGCCAGTGTTTCCAGAATATTAAGACCGGATGTTTCCCAGAAGTTATTGACCTTTGTCGGTTTTCCATGCTGAATAGTCAACCAGCCATCACGGGCAAGGCGCTGCAACACTTCACGCAAAGTCGTACGGGTGACACCGATCAATTCAGATAATTCACGTTCTGCTGGTAGTATAGTCCCGGGCGCAAAGCGATTATTCCAAATACTTTCAATGATATACTCTTCCGCGAAACTCGCAGGACTTTGAGCCTTAATTACCATAATTTTAATTATTCCAAAGCAGTTTTCTTGGCTAATAATGGCTGCTGATCATACCAGAATGTGTTTGATCGACATAGTTACCCAGGAAATAAACCGCTAAAGAGTGAAAGGGTTCATAAAAAATGCAATCATTCATGGATTAATTATGTCCTGACTCCCTTAAATTGTTATCGTGTTGGGCGTACTATGGTTATCTGAATTTGGTTATCTAGATTTGGCCGTTTAGATTTGTTCCACGTATCCACAAAGAGGAATGTTAATAATAATGGAAATCAGTATCCGACGTGCAGTGGTGAAAAACTTTCTCGGCAATTCGCCGGATTGGTACAAATTGGCTATCATTGTTTTTCTTATCATCAATCCACTGGTT
This sequence comes from Xenorhabdus littoralis, assembly GCF_033949345.1. Lineage (NCBI taxonomy): Bacteria > Pseudomonadati > Pseudomonadota > Gammaproteobacteria > Enterobacterales > Morganellaceae > Xenorhabdus > Xenorhabdus littoralis. Next base: position 18,516 of record NZ_VCDP01000010.1, on the reverse strand, counting down.
TATTTTTTTGTCAGCCCCTTCATTGCTGGCTGGATGCTCGTTGTTGAGTTTATTTTCACTCTGGCAATGGCATTGAAATGCTACCCGTTGCAACCCGGCGGCTTACTCGCTATTGAAGCAGTTATCATCGGGATGACTTCGCCAAAACAAATAGGCCATGAAATCAGCAATAATCTGGAAGTTATCTTGCTGTTGATCTTCATGGTTGCAGGTATTTACTTCATGAAACAACTGCTGCTATTTGTTTTCACGAAGCTACTGCTAAATATCCGCTCCAAAAAAATGCTGGCACTGGCGTTTTGTCTGGCAAGTGCTTTCTTATCTGCCTTCCTTGATGCCCTGACCGTTATCGCGGTTGTTATCAGTGTCTCAGTCGGGTTTTACTCCATCTACCATCAGTTCCTTTCCCAAAATGGCAATTTTGAACTGAGCGATGATAAATTCATTGATAGTGAAGATAAAAAACAGACGCTGGAACAGTTCCGTTCATTTCTGCGCAGCCTGATGATGCATGCGGGTATCGGTACAGCATTGGGTGGCGTGATGACCATGGTCGGGGAACCACAAAACCTGATTATTGCCAAACACGTTGGCTGGGATTTTGCCACCTTCTTTATCCGCATGTCGCCTGTTACCATTCCTGTTTTTGTTTGTGGCCTGTTGGTTTGTTTATTGGTTGAACACTTTAAACTGTTTGGCTACGGTGCTGAATTGCCTGAGCGCGTTCGTACTGTTCTGGAAGACTACGCCAAAAAAGCAGGTGAAAAACGGACCCGCCAAGAGAAAGCCCAACTGGTTGTGCAGGCATTGATTGGTATTTGGCTGATTGTTGCGCTGGCCTTCCATTTGGCGGAAGTCGGTTTGATTGGTTTGTCAGTGATTATTCTGACCACCACATTTTGTGGCGTTACCGAAGAACATGCACTGGGTAAAGCATTCGAGGAAGCCCTGCCGTTTACCGCATTATTAACGGTATTTTTCTCTGTGGTTGCCGTGATTGTTGACCAGCAACTGTTTACACCATTCATTCAGTTCGTTCTTCAATCGTCGCCTGCTTCACAGCTTTCCCTGTTCTATTTATTCAGCGGATTGCTCTCTGCGATTTCGGATAACGTCTTCGTGGGCACGGTTTACATTAATGAAGCGCTGATTGCCCTGAAAGAGGGTCTGATTTCGCAACAACAGTATGAGTATTTAGCCGTTGCCATCAACACGGGGACCAACCTGCCATCCGTGGCGACACCAAACGGGCAGGCCGCTTTCTTGTTCCTGCTGACGTCTGCCCTGTCTCCATTAATTCGCCTCTCTTATGGCCGCATGGTGCTGATGGCATTGCCTTATACCATCGTGATGACTTTAGTGGGTCTGCTGGGCGTAGAGTTCTGGCTTGTGCCTGCCACTGAATATCTCATCAAGCTTGGTTTGATTGTTCCGCTATAATTATTGATCAGATTTAATCTTGTATCCGGCCGGATAGTGTATAAAACAACACTATCCGGCTTTTTTATTCATTTATCTTCTGAAAAAAATGGTTTAGTTAACTTTAATTTTATTTTTTTATCGCTGATGAAACGGCACAATAAGCCAATTAATGATCTTAATAAGATGGGAAGAAAAGAAAAATGTTTCAGCTTTTAAAACAGAGTTCCCAAGGGCGAGGCGCATGGCTATTGATGGCACTGACAGCTCTTATCCTGGAAGCAACTGCACTTTATTTTCAGCATGTGATGTCGTTACAGCCTTGTGTCATGTGTATTTATGAGCGTGTTGCACTGTTTGGTATTTTGGGCGCGGCATTGCTGGGGGCCATTGCACCCAAAACCCCGCTGCGCTGGCTGGCGATCCTGCTGTGGATTTACAGTGCATGGCGAGGATTGCGACTGGCATGGGATCACACTATGATGCAGTTATACCCTTCCCCGTTCAACACCTGTGATTTCTTTGTCAATTTCCCGGACTGGCTGCCACTGAACAACTGGCTGCCTTCGGTATTTGAGGCATATGGCGATTGCTCAATGAAACAGTGGGAATTTTTAACACTGGATATGCCGCAGTGGTTGATTGGTGTTTTTGCGGCTTATTTGGTGGTGGGCGTTTTGGTGTTGGTGAGTCAAGTATTTCGGATTCGGAATAAGTACTGATAACTGAGAATAGAAAACTGCCCCTTGTTGCTGGTGGAGATAACTTTAGGGGCAGTTTGTTTTTTTGGTGATGATTTTATTTAAATATTACTTAAGAAAACAAAAATCATAGTCTCTAGTCTAACGACAACTTACAAATAAACGCTGATTTGGCCCCCAAGAAATACTTCCATCGCTAAGATCTATTGTGGCCCTGTCTTCATCAGAATTAAGATCTGATAAATAGTAATTATACTCTGTAGGCCAACCATATTTTTTATAAATCAGATTGTTTTTGTTATTTTTCAACAGAACGTTTTGAATATTACTAAGACTTGAAAGATTAAGTCCTCTGTTACTACAATATTTATATGTATTTCTCGCGCTGAAGTACGCCCAGTCTTCATTATTTACCAACGGATCACTTCCTCCACCATTCTTTGGCTCTCCCCGAGTTTCTGCTTGTATTGTAGGTCGATTAAAAGTCATTCCCCCCTCTGGTATAGTGTCATGCATGTGCCCCCAATAATTAGCTCCCTGCACATCAGGACTGGTAATCACAGTAAAAATAACCTCTTCATCTTTGACAGGAAGCGTGTTACCTAATTTAGCATCATTTAAAGTGGCTGATAGTTTAGTCATTACGCCCTTACCATTAGGATCTGTAACGTTCATAACTAACTCACCATTTTCATCTGTATGCCCCGTATAAATACCATTACCCACTTCAATAAATCCTTTATTATTAACAACTTCAATATTCACAGTGGCTTTTTCTGTACTTCTCTGACGATTTTTTGCAGTCAGTTTTATCGTTACCGGCACTCCACCAATTGGGTTTCCTTGATAGAAGGTCTTAATTGTCCACTGAATATTGCCTTGTGTTGCACCGTCAAGAAGGGTTTCCTTCGCTTTGAGTTTAACAACTGGCTTGTTATCGATGGTCACTTCATCCTTACCTTTATTATCCCAATCCTCATCGAATCTATCCGCACTTCCCTTCATCGAACCATCCGGATTAGCGTTCACTTGGCTGGCAGATTTCTTGGTGTCTGCATTTAAGGTATCACCATCTATACCTTTGCCGTTTTTCCCCTGTACAGATAATGCGATAACTCTGCCATAATGTTTTTGCTCTAATTTAAAGTCCGGAACCTTATGGGGTTGATCCTCAAGATCCTGACCTTTCTCCACTCTCCTGTCTTGAACGACCACATCCCGCCCGGTCGTTATTTCTTCACCCACAGCAAAATCTCCCCACAAATACCGGGACTCATCGTCTATATGCCCTTGATCTGCATCAAAAAGATAAGTTCCTGTCAGGTATTTCTCACCCGCTTTTTCTTTTAATTCTAACTTCAAATTGGTTATTTGAGGCCCCAGAGCCGGGTTAATTATCATGCCTATCTTATCCCCTCCCTCCGAGTTGTTTTGATTGCCATGTTCTGAACTGTTCTGTCTGCTTGTATTCACCTTCAATGGAGCACCAACGTCTTTTCCATTATGCTTTGCCTGCACCCGGAGTTCGACAAAGTGTTTGACATCACTGAGTTGGACTGTGTATGGCGGGATTTCACCATTCTTAGACACAATTCCCCCGACATCTTTTATTTCAACTGCGGTATTTTCATCAGGCTGGCCTTCATTACCCGGGGTACCTTTCAACCGATACCATGAATATTCCGAGTGATCCTGCGGCTCCCCGTTATTGGCATCAAAGGTATATCTGGCGGTTAATTCCCGACCAGATTCCAGTTTACCCTCTAATATCAGTGCCGTGATACTCGGTTTCGCATCCGGATCGACGATAGTACCGATGTTCTTGCCGTGACTGTCTTTCCCACCGCCGGTTGTGTTGTTTCCGGTCGTACCCGGTTCTGTTGTCACGCTCTTAATGCCGGCCTGATTATCCTGTCCGGCGACGTTAGCCGGTAGAATGGACACCACAATCACGTTACCCGCAATTTCTTTCGCATCCTTTTGTTCCAGTGTGAATGTGGTTTGTCCTTTTTTCTCGCCCTGAGCGGGTTGGGTGACGTCTTTCCAGTCTTTTGCATCAACTTCCTTGCCTTGAATTTTCCAGACATAACGTGACTTGTCCCTTGAATCCCCGCCGTTCGGCACAAACTTGTAACTGGCTGTCAGGGTTACCGGTAGCTTGAGTTCACCCGTGAGTGCCAGTTCATCAACCAACGGTTTGGCATTGGGATCGGATACACCGCCGTGACCATTACCGCCGATAATATGTCCCCTATTTTGCGGATCGTTTACATCAATAGTCTCCGGCGCTTTCGCCCGCAGGTTCGCGTCGTTGGCGGCCAGTATGGACACTTCCAGTACCTTGCCGATATCACCGCTGCCTATCACATAGGTGACTTTGTCCTTATCTGCGACTCCGGCAGCCACCCGGCCTTCCCCGTTTTTCTGCACCAGCTCTATCGGCTCTTTCGCTCCGGCAGCGTCTGCCAGCGCCATCACCTGTTTCGCCGTGCTACCTTTATCGCCCCAGACATAGAACGAACGATCTGTGGCATTGCCGTCTTTGGCATTAAACTGATAGAGGGCACGCAAGGTCGAATTGACGCCCAATTCTCCCTCCAGATACGCGATGTTGACGCTCGGTGCCTTATTGTCATCAAACTCAAGCACGGTCTCCTTGTTCATCTCCGTGCCGTCCACCGTAGTGGTCAGTTTCCAGTTACCGGTTTTCAGGCCCGCCGTGACGATGACTTCATACACGCCGTCCGCCACTTCTTTCACTTCCCCTATTTGCGGGTCTTTGCCATCGCCTTTCAGCTCTCCCGATGCGCTGACCTTAATGCTGTCTTTGGCACCGATCAGGGCCTTGCCCTCTTTGTCTTTCAGCTCAATACGCAATGTTTTGGTGGTGACACCGTCGGCAGGCAGGGCATTGCTGCCATCCGTCGGTGCCACGGTGGAGCCGTTGATGTCCAGCACATCTGCCAGTGTCTGGCCAAAGTTAATGATGGCAGGGCGTTTCAGGCGCTTGCCGAACACTTTCGGCGTCAGTGTCCATTTGCCTTTTTTCGCCCCGGCCGTCACCGGCACGGCATAGATACCACTGTTGGGCGGCACTTCTTTGGCCTGACCGTAAGTGGGCATATCCCCCTCGCCGTACAGCTCATGGTTATCCGGTATCAGGTTGATGCTGTTTTCCACCCCGGTGATGGGATGTCCGTTGATGTCTTTCAGGTTCAGCCGGATGACGGTGGTATCGCCTTCATGGGGCAGTTCGCCTTTTTCCGGGATAAACTCAGACTTATCCGGATCAAACAGGTCTGCCCTGGAGGGGCCAAAGGTAATTTCTGTCGGGGTGTCCAGCGGTTTGCCGTCTATTTTGGTGGTGACTTGCCACTGGCCGGTTTTATCCCCCGCTTTGACTTTCACCTTGTAAATCCCACTGTTTTCCGGCTCTTCCCACACGTTGTCGATGGTCGGTGGGTTTTTCCCGTCCCCCGTCAGTTGGTCCCCGTTATCCTCAAACGTGATGCTGTCTTTGGCATTCGAAATGGGGTTGCCTGACTTGTCTTTCAGGTGCAGGGTCATGACAGTGCTGTCTTCATTGTTCGCCACCAGCACGTTGGTGGCCGGGGTAAAGGCCAAGCCTTGGGTGTCCACAATGTCGGTCAGTGACTGGCCGAAAGTCACCGTGGTGGGTTTCAGCGCTTTGCCGTCCACGGTCGGAGTGATTTTCCAGGTGCCTTTTTTCTTGCCGGCGATGACTTTGGCCTTGTAAATGCCGCTGCCCAGCGGGTCTTCCTTTATCGCCGTCAGGGTCGGGTTGGGATTCTGGCCGTACAGATCGCTCTTGTCATCGGTCAGGGTGATTTTATCTGCCGCGCCGGTGATGGGGTTGCCGTCCTTGTCTTTCAGGTTAAGGATAATGTCGGTTTCGTCCCCGGCCTGATTCAGCGTGCCGGTGGCCGGCTTGAACTCGGTCTTGTCCGTATCTATCATGTTGGCCAGTGAATCCCCGAAATCAATCACCGTCGGGCTTAATGCATGGCCGTCAACCGTCGGGGTAATTTTCCATTTGCCGTGTTTGGTGCCGGCGGTGGCTGTGACCTCATAAATGCCGCTGCCCGGCGGGACTTCTTTTACTGCCGTGCCCAGTGCAGGGTCTTTGCCGTCTCCGGTCAGTTTAGATTTATCGTCAGTCAGTGTAATACTGTCTGCCGCCCCCGTGACCGGCTTGCCATTATTGTCGGTCAGTTTCAGGCGGATAACGGTCTGGGTCTTGCCGTCGGCCACCATCGCTTTATGGGTGGGTTCAAAGCCGGATCCGGCCGGATTGACGGCGGAAGAAACCACCAGAATTTGCGCGTCCACCCGGTCAGAGGCATTGCCCTGTGTGTCATAGGCGATACCGGACAGGGTGTAGGTGTTGTGGCCTTTTTCATGGTACGGCGGCAGGGTCAGCAGGTAATGCGTTCCCCCGCGCCCAGGTTCCGCCGCGAGGCTGGCTGCCTGTTGCGGTGCACTGGTGCTGACCAGTTTGCCGCCGCCCGCCACCAGACCGGCGGTGTCCCAGACGATATCTTTCAGGCCATGTTTGGCGCTGACACTGACGTTCAGCGGGATGACCGCACCGCCGCGTCCGCTAATTCGCGCCTCCATCATCAGGCGTATCAGGTTTTTCTTCCGGTATTCCAGCACAATCTGGTTATTGCGCTCGACCAAATCATACCGTCCGCCCTGCAGGCTGCGTTTAAAGGCCAGCGCATCCGGGTCAACCTGTCTTGACCACGGGGTGCCGATTTCATAGTTCAGCCCGACATTAAACCGGGTTTCCCCGCCCCCGGACGCACTCTGGCGGCGGTCGAGTCCCAGTGTCACCAATGGAATGGGGGTGTAGTTCATGCCCAGCGTAAAGGCAGCCGGATTTTTCTGCCGCCGCTCTTCGCTCAGCAGGCCGACCTCATTGCCGAAATACTGTTCATAAATCAGCTTGCCGCCCAACTGGGGATAGGACGGCACATAACCTTCCGCCCGCAGATCAAAACCGTTGGCCGGGCGCTCCTCGTAATCGGTCAGTTTTTTACCGTCTTTCCAGCCACTGGCACGGAAATAGCCGTTGGCACCGAACTTCATAAAGTCCCGGGCATATTCCGCCCCCACCCCCAGACGGGTATGGTCGCGGGTAATGTCATGGTCAAGGAAGGCGTTGTAGCCGACCATGCCGTCAGCCAGAAAATGGCGCTGTCCCAGACCGAAGTTAGCGGTGGTGCGGCTGTCAATGTGGCGCAGGCCGAACTGGGTGAAGGCCATCTGTTTTTCGGTATCGTACAGCGGCAGCAGCATATCGAACTGGCTGCCGTCCAGCCGCCCACGGTCATCCACATTGGCCTGCAATTTGACCGTGCCGTAGCGTTGCAGCCAGTTTTGCAGGGTCTGGTTGGCTTCACTGACTGCCATCCCGCGTAACTGATTTTTGGCGCTGTCCACCAGATGACCACTTTTCAGCATGCCGGCGGCCCGGGATGCGGCATTGGCGAGGGTGCTTTCCGTATCACGGACGGGAGTTTCCGCCGCTGCGGCTTGTCGCAGGCTGTCCGCCAGTAATTTGTGGGATTGCGATTGCGGCACATCAATTTCATCGCCTGCCCCCAGTGCGCTGAAGGGCTTGCTGAATGTGCGCAGCTGGTTGAGTTTTTTCAGTTCCGTCTCAGTCAGGCCATGACGTTTCGCCACGGTCTTGACGCTTTCCCCCGCTGCCAGCCGGTAAGGCTGGGTCTGCACGTGAGGCAGGGGCGCTGCCTGTGATACCGGCGGCGTATTGGCTCGGGCAAGAGCCGGTGTCACTGTCCCCGCCACCGGAAAAACTATCTGGGCAACAATATTTACCCAGGCCACCCGTTTGAGCAACGGATACGGCTTTTTTGTCCACCGCTTATCTTGTTTCTTTAGCATAATTATTCACCTTTCGAATCAACATTATCCTCATCGGCTGTCCGCAGACACCAGTGCTATTGACTCATCCCGGAGCGATGTTGCTGTCCACACGTTGCACCCCATACCGAGTTGACAATTAGTACCAAACTGTCAAGTGAGGACTTTCAATCTGATAAATAAAAAATTTCAGATGAATAAACCATCCTAATCAAACAATTAAGTGAATTGGTCTTTCGTATTTGAGTGGTGTACAAGATTGGAAAATTGCATAGGAAAGGAGGAAAAAATATTACGAACCGTGGTCACAGACAGGATTAAAAACCGATATTTTATTTTTATCTTAATATCAAGAAATTATGCCTATTTTTGCAGATAATAATAAAATGAACTAACTTTAAAAAAGACGAACTTACCGCAGTTGACAGTTTGGTACTAATTGTCAACTGTTTTCGTTTTCCTTTTCCATCCCATATCGTCTCAAAGCGACCCGCATTACTCGCGGTGTAACGGACGGTATGGCGAATATTCCGGTGGCCTAAATAGTCCTGAATCAAACGGGTATCGACGCCATTGTCTGCCAGCGCATAACCGCAGGCATGTCTCAACATGTGCGGATTCGCGCAAATCGATAATTTAGCCTTTAAACTGGTCTGTCGAATGATTTTATAGACCTGTTGACGCGACATACGCTGACCAGAACGTGACAAAAATAACCATTCAGGTTCTTCACTACTCATTTGTTGCTCATCCGATAAAACTGTTTTTTTAGGAAGATATTTCGGACGTTCTATTAACCAATGTCGTATTAATTGGATTTCACGGGACACCATTGGGTGAATAGTGGAAAAACCATTTTTCAATCGTTGTACCCGTAAGCTTTTGCCTTCCAGATCCACATCAGAAATTCGCAGATTCAATAATTCAGAAACACGGAATCCATGAATAAATCCCATAAATATCATGCAGAGATTACGTTTAGAATGAGCATGCTTTTCTAATTCGTTAAGTAACACTTCGATCTCGGTTTGAGTCAGATATTTACGCTTTAACATATTTTTTATCTCCAAATAATTAATTAAAAGATGTCGTTAGGACACCTGAATGATTCTTGCTGATTATTTTCAGACTGCAATGTTGATCACTGCCTGATTCGGAAGTTTTTCTTAATATCTAATGGGTTTGGATTTCGTATTACAGCGTGAAAGATGAAGGGATAGGCTTCAGGAATTGGCAGAAACATGCTTATGGACCACGACACGTTTCTGCCGTAGAAAATTAAATCGATGCACATCCTCCATCCAACAAAGCCTGTTCATTACAACGACGACCATTTGCCAGTTGACATACAGGAATTGAGTTACCATTCAACTGCTTAGTTAGTGAAGGAATTCCTCCTGCATCAGAACAGGTATCATTGGCATCCTGACTCCAATTAATCCCCAAATCAGAGTTTTGATAATGTTTATACCGTTTTTGTGAAGTATTCGTTTGATGCCCACTACAACCTGCCAATATCCATCCGACTAACAACAGATTGCCCAAAAGCATTGTCCGCCTCAAAAACATGTTTTCTCCCATTGAATCTAGTTAGATATAAATCAACCCGTTACACTTTTGGAAGTTTTTTACCAAAAGTTCAAGATAGTTTAACTATTCAAGTCATAATAACTAGTTAATATTAGTGTAATTTACACTCAATAAATTTCGAGTTGAATTTGAAAGACGATGGGTAATTACAAGTGACGATTAATGAAGTATCAATCAGTTCCCGGCACTTTTAGACAGTAAATTAATCACCAAAACACCTGAAATAATCAACAGAATACCGATGACTCAAATTTTATAAGATAAAACCCATTTTCAAAAAAGCGGGCTAATCTACCATAACTCGAAATACAATGCTTTAATGAAAACAGGTGTTTTTATATCCTTATGAAGGCCGGAATTACCCCGCAATGAAAAAATACAGTCTATTTTTATTTCATTGAATTTATCAGAAAAATCTTGCTTATAATTTATTCATTTTATTTACTCACATGCATCAACTTCACTGCCATTCACTATAACCAACTCTGTTCTTTCCAAGAAACTCAATAAAAATATATTTTTACGAATAACAAAAGCTGGATTCACATATTAAATCGCGAATTTAACCCCGAAGTAAAAAGGTTTCATAATAGTAGTACACTTATCGGATGAAGATTCCTTACTCCTCGCAGCGCGAGGAGTAAGGATGTGATTTCGCATTTTGAATGCTTATTTACAACGCCAAGCCAGACAGGGCCCACGATACTGCCCGTTTCATTTCAACCTGCCGACACAAACACGGTTACGTCGCCGGAGTGCTACTGTTCAGGCTGGACCACATAAATTCGCTGACCAGAGCGCTATGGAACGCCGCCTGTTTTTTATCGGCTGCGGCGCTGTGCCCGCCTCCGGTGTTCTCATAGAAATACACCTGTTGGTAACCCATCTGCTGCATACGTGCCGCCATTTTGCGCGCGTGCGCTGGGTTGACCCGGTCGTCGCTGGTTGCGGTATAGAACAATACGGGCGGATAGGCCATCTGCGCCTTGATATTGTGGTACGGTGAGAAGGTCTTGATATACGCCCACTGATCCGGTTTACTCGGATCGCCGTATTCGGCAATCCACGAGGCGCCAGCGGAAAGCTGGGTATAGCGCTGCATATCCAGCAGTGGTACTTCGCAAATTATGCAGCCAAACAGCTGCGGATATAACGTTAGCATGTTGCCGACCAGCAGGCCGCCGTTGCTGCCGCCACGCGCCCCAAGATGTTGTGATGACGTCACTTTTCGTGCAATCAGATCTTCCGCTACCGCGGCAAAATCCTCATAGGCGCGGTGGCGATTTTGCTTGAGCGCCGCTTGGTGCCAGGCCGGACCATACTCCCCACCACCACGGATATTGGCAACCACGTGCACCCCGCCACGCTCCAGCCAGACTGACTCCTCACTGCCCATGTAGTTCGGTAGCAGCGGCACTTCAAAGCCGCCATAGCCGTACAGCAGCGTCGGATTGCTGCCGTCCAGCTTGAGATCCTTGGCTGAAATCTGGAAATACGGCACGCGGATGCCGTCTTTGGAACGGGCAAAATGCTGGCTTACCTGATAGCGGCCAGCATCAAAGTTCTGTGGCCCCTGTTTCAGCAGCACCGCTTCACTGCCGTCGAGGTTGCCCATATACAACGAAGTCGGTTGCAGGAAGCCGTTGATGATCAGAAAGTAATCGTTGGTTTCCTCATCAACGCCGCTGGCGGAAATGGTGTTGATAGTACCCGGATTGCCCAGCGGCCGACGTTGCCAACTATTGCCCTGCGGCGTCAATACTTCGAGTCGGTTTACCACGTTATCCATAATGCTGAGGATCAGGTGATCGCGCGTGCCGCTGTAGCCGCTCAACGCCGTCTGCTCATTGGGCGTGAACAGCACCTGCAACTCGCGCTTGCCCGCCAGATAATCATCGAAGTTTACCGTCAGCAAAGCACCGGCCGGGTAGCGCTTCCCGCCCACTTTCCAATCTCTGCTCAGTTTGATCAGCAGCCATTCACGGTGAGTGTTGAGCTCGGCGTCTTCCGGGATATCAATCTTGACCTTCTGATCCTGTTTTGTCAGCAAGAAATATTCACGGCGATACAAATCCAGAAAGCGGCCTACATAATCGCGTTCAAAGCCCGGTGTGCGATTGTGATAGGCGAATACCATTATGTCCTCCGGCTGCGCTTCATACAGTGTTTCGGCAGCGCTCAGCGGTGTACCGCGCCGCCAGCGTTTAGCGATACGCGCATAGCCGGACTGGGTCATCGAACCGGGACCAAAGTCCGTAGCGATGAACACGGTGTCTTTATCGATCCACGACGCCTCGCTTTTGGCCGCAGGTACGTTAAAACCGTCCTTAATGAAGTGCTTGGCGATCAGGTCAAATTCGCGGATTTCGATAGCATCTCCTCCATCCGGAGACAGCTTCATCAGGCAATATCGGTATTCTGGTGCCAGTGGCTGCGAACCGTGGTACACCCACTCCCTGCCTTCCGCTTTGACCAGCTCGTCGATATCCAGCACCGTTTCCCACGCTGGTTTGGCTTTGCGGTACTCCTGCGGCGTGGTGCGCCGAAGCAGGCCGCGAGGATTGGCCTGGTCCTGCCAGAAGTTGTAATAGTAGTCACCACGCTTGCTGACCCACGGGATCTGAGTGTCCTTGTTGAGAATATTCAATACCTGCTGTTCCAGCTTGTGGAAGCCATCTTCCTGAGCATAACGCACGATGGTGCGCTGGTTCTCCTGTTTCACCCACTGCTGCGCCGCCTCGCCCTGCAGATCTTCCAGCCATAGGAATTCATCGCTGGCGGTAGCTCCGCCCTCCGCGGCCATCGCCAGACGGATACTGTTGGGCAGTGAAGTCATTGCTAAGACGGCCCCTGCGGTTTGTGCACAGATTTTAATAAACTTGCGTCGATTGGTAACGGGCAAAATCAAACTCCTTCTGATAGCGAAAAATAAAACAAGAGTTACTTTCAACGCATAGGAACCTGAAAAGATTTCCTGTACGTGAACCAATAGAATATTGAGGGCGTGAAACGGTTATCCACGATATGCCCAATGGGAAGAGGCTAAACAAGTGTCCGATATTTCTTGCCTCCGACAAAGATGATAAAGAACAGGTCAAACTGACGCCCCGAAACCCTGTTCAGCTTTTAGGCTCAAAAACACCGATTAAGCATTCAGGACGGGGCGTACAAATGACTCATCAAGACTAAACAATATACAGATCTGAGGTCAGCAAGGTGCAATGAGCGGATATTTACGCATTATCACCATAACTGGTTGTCAACAAATTATTCAGAGCCTCAGCCAAAACGATTCTGTGTTCGTTATCCTCCATCAAGCTAACATGATTACCCGGAATAGCAATCAACTGAAGTGAAGTCTCGGGAATGATTTCTGTCCAGCCTAATGACGGATCTATGCTGGCAGACTCAGACTTTTCATCCGACACAAAAGAAGTGCCGGGGACAGGTTCTGTTGCATAAAACTGGTGCAGTGTTATTGCCAATGCCGGCGGCTCATAATCCGCAACGATTTGTCCGTAACGCACAATTTGTTCCCAACGTTTTGCGATCACATCAGCACATGGATTTGCCGGATATAGCGCCAATTCTTGTGCTGCTTCAATAAACTGCACCAAATTTAACACATCAATTTGTTGGTACAGTTCCGCAAGCGTCTCTGAGTGCTCCTCTCCTGACCGCCAAGCCAGTCTGGTAAAGAAGTGATATTTAGGCTGTTTAACTTCTTTCCTGAGAAGATGAGGTGCAGATGTATCAATCAATCCCAGAAAATTCACCTGCTCACCAGCACTCAAAAGTTGCTGAGCAATAACATAAGCCAATACACCGCCGGAAGAATAGCCACTCATCCGGTACGGACCTGTTGGTTGAACGGCTTTCATCAAGGTGATCATTCTGGCTGCCTGCTCTTCCATCGTTGACATTGGTGTTTCACTAATGGAAGGCCAAGGCAGCGTATAAATCGGGTAATCCGGCGGGAGATGTTGAGCCAACACAAAAGCATAGGAATGATCACCCATGCCCGTGGGAACAAAAAACAGCGGCAATCCTGTTCCGGCTGACCGTATTGATATCGCGCTATTTTGTGGCTGAGACATCAAGTTTGAGGAGGTTTTCGCAGCCAGTTCGGCTAACTCCGGGAACTGAAACAAATCATTCAATGTAAAAACCATACCCAGAGTGGCGGCAAGATCTATCATTCGCATGGCAAGCAACGAATGACCACCCAGAGCAAAGAAACTGTCATATCGACTGACCTGTTCAATACCCAGTAACTCACACCAAATCGCCGCTAACACTAGCTCGTTTTCTCCCTGCGGTGCGGCATAAACCTGACGGGCAAACGACTCGTCGTCCGGTGCCGGTAATGCCCGACGATCCAGCTTACCGTTCGGAGATAACGGAAGACTATCCAGACGCACAAACGCCGCCGGCACCATATAATCCGGTAAAACCGTACTCAGGTGGTCACGCAGGCTATTTACCAGCCCCGTATCGGCTTGCGCTACCACATAGGCCACCAGTCGTTTTTCTGCACCTTCTCCCAACGTCAGCACGACAGCATCATTCACCACCGGATGTTCCATCAGCCGGACTTCTATTTCTCCCGGTTCAATGCGGAAGCCCCGGATTTTCACTTGCTGGTCATTACGCCCCAGAAACTCCAGATTGCCGTCAGGCAGGTAACGAGCCAAATCGCCAGTGCGGTACATGCGCGCATCCGGTGTATTACTGAACGGATCGACAAGGAAACGTTCCGCCGTGAGTTCAGGGCGGTTCAGATAGCCCCGCGCCACGCCGGCTCCACCAATATACAGTTCCCCCACGCTTCCCAGTGGTACCGGCTGACCATCAGCATTCAACAGATAACCCCGTGTGTTAGCCGTTGGACGCCCGATAAGTACTCTTGTATCTGAATAATCTGACGGGCAGCGCCAAGCCATGGCACACACCGTCACTTCTGTCGGACCATAATCATTAAACAGCGTGACCCGCTCACACAACGCCCGGAGTAGAACCGCACTGGGGGTTTCTCCTCCCAGGATCAGGGTTGGTTTTACCGTCAGGCTCGCTAAATCAGCCCCGTCACGCAGCAGAGCCGGGGTTAAACAGGCGTGCGTCACCGCGTGTTTTTCCAGATAATGCCAGAAGCAATGAGAGTCCTGACGAACCGAGTCGTCAGGGATAACCAGACAGGCACCGGCACTTAACGCCGTCATAATTTCCGATACACTGACATCAAATCCCAATGAGACAAACTGTAATATCCGGCTGGTTTCATCAACATTAAATCGGGTGATTTGCGCCAAAGCCAGATTCACTACGCTTCGATGCTCCACCATCACGCCTTTCGGCGTTCCCGTTGAGCCGGAGGTGTAAATCACATAAGCCAGATGCCGTGATGTTAATCCGGCTATCTGCGGATTGCTGTCCGGCTGGTTAACGCGGGTATTCGGGTCAAGCACCGTTCGTCCTGCCAGTGCCCGCTCACCCAGTGCTGTCCGGCCGATATGATCCGCCAGCACAATCGCCGGATCAGCATCCACCAGACTCTGCCCCAAGCGCCCGCTCGGATAAGCGGGGTCCAGCGGCACATAGGCACCGCCGGCTTTTAATACCGCCAATAATGCCACTACCATAATGGGTGACCGTGTCACACAAATCGCTACCCGCTGTTCCGGCTTAACCCCCAACACAATCAACTGGCGGGCCAACTGGTTGGCGCGGACATTTAACTCGGCATAACTGAGTGTCTGTCCTTCATGCATTAATGCTGGAGCGTCAGGGGTGTTCTCCGCTTGCAGCTCAAATAGCTGATGAGTGCATAACTGTTCTGGGTACACAATGTCCGTCGCGTTCCAGGTTTCCAGCAATAACCGGCGCTCTGCCGGGAGCAGGATATCAATCTCGCCGAGCCGCCGTTGAGAAGAGCCCACCATCGCCTGCAACACTTTGTGTAAGTAATTGATGTGCCGTTCGATTGTCGGTTTGTCAAACAAGGCTGTCGCATAACGCAACGCTCCGACAATCCTGTCTCCCTCTTCAGACAGGTTCAGCTCGAGATCAAATTTAACTATATTAATTATATCTTGGGCATCCCGGGCATCCTGAGCTTGCTCAACCGGGGACACGGCCAGACCCGGCAATTCCCAGTCTGTGCTTTCATTGTTCTGCCAGGCGAACATCACCTGAAACAGCGGCGTATGTGCCAACCGACGCGGCGGTTGCACGATTTCCACCACCTGTTCAAACGGTAAATCCTGATTCGCCTGTGCCGCTAACGCTGTTTGCTTTGTCTGCGCCAACAATTCCGCTACCGTTAGCTCACCTGAGATCGCCAGACGCAATGCCAGCGTATTCACAAAGAATCCAATCAACGGCTCCACTTCCTGACGATTACGGCCAGCACTGGGGGTCCCGATAATGATATCCGTCTGGCCGGACAAACGTGATAAGACCACCGACCAAGCGGACAACAGCGTCATAAATAACGTGCATCCCTGCTGCTCACTAAGACGTTTCAGGGCACCCGTTAGCTCGGTATCCAGATTGATCGGTAAAAACTGTCCGGTAAACGACTGTACAGGCGGCCGAGGCCGATCGGTAGGCAGATCCAGCAACACGGGGGCATCAGCCAGCATTGTACGCCAATAGTCCGACTGCACCTGAATACGCTCTGCGGAAAACCACTGACGCTGCCATACTGCATAATCCGGATACTGAATCATCAGCGGTGGCAAGGGATCTGGTTGTCCGGCCAGACACGCCGTATAAAGCGCATTCAGTTCCCGTATCAATATATTGACTGACCAACCATCGGAGACAATGTGGTGCTGGGTCAGTAAAAACTGATATTCGTCATCCGCCAGCCGGATAAGCGCCGCCCGGATGAGCGGGCTACGGCTGAGTTCAAATGGCGCAGACGCTGCCTCACCGCACAACTGTTTAAGTGTCGTTTCGGTATCCGGATACCCGCGCAGGTCATGCTGGGTCAACGGTAATCCGTTATCTGTTGCCAGCAACTTAACCTGCGGCTGACCGTCAACGGAAACGAATACAGAACGCAGGGCTTCATGACGGGCAAACAAAGCATTCAGGGCCTGCTGCCAAGCTGCTATATCCAACTGACCACGCAAACGCAGCGCAATCGATAAATGATACGTCTCGCTGATGTCATCAAGCTGGGCCAGAAACCACAGACGTTGTTGAGCGAATGACAGCGGCAATATCCCCTCACGGGAGACGGGCATAATGGCAGGCAATGTGCTGTGCTGTGAATCAATCCGGGCCTGAATCGCCTCAGCAAGGGCAATCAAAGAAGGAGAGATAAACAACTCCGTCAGCGGTAGCTCAGCCCCCAACGCGGCTATCCGGTTCATCACCCGTACCGCCAGCAGTGAATGACCGCCCAAAGCAAAGAAATTGTCGTGTCGGCTGATTTGTTCAATCCCCAGCACGTCACGCCAAATGGCTGCCAATGCGGTTTCCATTTCGCCCTGCGGGGCCTCATAGCTCTGACGGGCAAATGCCTCACTGTCCGGGGCTGGCAGCGCCCGACGATCCAGCTTGCCGTTCGGGGTCAACGGAAACGCCTCCAGCCGCACAAACGCCGCCGGCACCATATAATCCGGTAAAACCGCACTCAGGTGTATACGTAAATTGCTTACCAGCCCCGTATCTGCTTCTGCCGTTTCTGCCACAACATACGCCACCAGTCGTTTGTCCTGTACCTCCCCCAGCGCCAACACCACCGCCTCACGTACTGCCGGGTGTTCCATCAACCGGACTTCAATTTCCCCCGGTTCAATACGGAAGCCACGGATTTTAACCTGCTGGTCATTGCGACCAAGATATTCAATGTTACCGTCAGGCAACCAGCGAGCCAGATCACCGGTTTTATACATACGTGCTTCTGGTTCTTCATCAAACGGATTAGGTAAAAAGTGTTTTGCTGTCAGTTCGGGACGATTAAGGTAACCACGGGCGACACTGGTTCCTCCGATGTAGATTTCACCGATAACACCTATTGGAGCAGGTTCCGCGTGGGGATCGAGAATATAGATTTGCGTATTGGCAATAGGCCGGCCGATATGAGTGGTCACGCCTGTTGATCGGTTCATGCGTACCCACGTTGAATAGGTTGTGGTTTCCGAAGGGCCATACAAATTACATACGTCTTGTACCTCCGTCCGGGCAAATAATTGCTCAACAATATGGGGTTTCAGGGCTTCTCCGGCTAAATTGATGGTGTGTATGGTTGTCGGGATCGTATCAGTCTCAATCATATGCGTGATAGCTGAAGGCACGGTGTTGATAAGACTGACAGTTTGTTTTGTCGTGATCAGAGAGAGGACATCAGCAACCAGATACACTGTGCCACCCGAGATAAGTGGCGCAAAACATTCGTACACAGCCAAATCAAAATTCAGTGACGTCGAAAAAAGGGTGTGTTCCAGTTCTTCCCGGCTGAAAGCCTGTTTTGCCCAAGTGAGGAAATTCACTGCATTACGGTGTTCGATGGCGACGCCTTTAGGTAATCCGGTAGAACCTGAAGTGTAGATCACATAGGCTAAATGCCGTGACGTCAATCCGGCTATCTGGGGATTTGTGTCCGGCTGTTCAGGCAAGATATTCGGATCAAAAATCCTCCGTCCTGCCAGTGCCTGCTCACCCAGTGTTGTGCGCCCGAGATTATCCGCCAGCACAATAGCAGGCGCAGCATCCATCAGACTCTGCCCCAGACGTTCACTCGGATACGCAGGATCCAACGGTACATAGGCTCCACCCGCTTTTAATACCGCCAGCACACCCACCACCATGGCCGGTGACCGTGTCACGCAAATGGCTACCCGTTGATCCGGTTCAACCCCCAGCGCAATTAATTGATGCGCCAGTC